>CAYXXW010000003.1:5076-38266 GCA_964469115.1 uncultured Melioribacteraceae bacterium | reverse complement strand
CTGATGAACCGATCAAATATTTAGATCAGTATCACAAACATATCACTAGAGAATTTAAAATTTCTTTTGATGATGGAGAAAAAGTACAAAGTATAGAAGCGAAATTGATAAGAGTTTCTGATGACATTTTGGTTTTCTATTATAGAAAAGAAGAGTTAGAAATAAATTTTAATAAAATAAAAAAAGCAAAAGTAAAAATAAGTTTTTGATGACGGAGGCTTAACAGATGAATAGTTCAATTGTTGAATCATTTTCTTACATGGTTAGGGAAAAGGGACTTGATAAAGATGTTTTGGGCGGAATAATTGAAGAAGTGTTTGGAGTTTTAGTTAAAAAACAATACGGCCTAGAGGCAAATTTTGAGGTTGTTGTAAACATGGACCGCGGAGATATTGAAATATTTCTTGAGAGGGAAATTGTGGAAGAGGTTGAAGACCCTAATACTCAAATCAGTATTGATGATCTAAATGAAAAAGGCAATGAAGACGAATTAGAAGTTGGTGAAGAATATATTGAAAAAATTGATTTAAGTACATTTGGAAGAAGACATATAAATTTAGCCCGCCAAAATCTAAATCAAAAAATCAGAGAAATTGAAAAAGAGATTATCTACAAAGAATATTCAGAAATGCTTGGCGAAATTGTTGTCGGTGATATTTATCAAATCAGGAAAAATGATATTCTTGTAAATCATAATAAAAATGAACTTGTTTTACCGCGCTCAGAACAGATACAGCGTGAGAGATATAGAAAAGGTGATACAATTCGTGCGGTTGTAAAAGAAATTAGAAAAACACCAAACGGACCAATGATAATTATTTCCCGTGCTGATAATCTATTTCTTAAAAGATTATTTGAGATTGAGATTCCGGAAGTATACGATGGAATTATCGAAATTAAAGATATTGCTAGAGAGCCGGGTGAAAGAGCTAAAGTTTCAGTTGAATCCAATGATGCTAGAATAGATGCGGTTGGTGCTTGTGTTGGGATGAAAGGTGTTAGAATTCACGCTATAGTTAGAGAACTAAGTAATGAGAATATTGATGTTATAAATTACTCTGACGATCCAATTATATATATTCAGCGTGCAATTGCTCCTGCTAAAATTAAGCAGCTGGAATTAGACGAAGAAGACAGAACATGTTCTGTTACTGCAGATAGTGATCAAGTATCCCTACTTGTTGGAAGAAATGGTGTTAATATCCGATTGGCAATAAAACTTACTGGCTACGAAATTGATATTATTCGTGAAGAAAAGCCATTTGAAGAATTTGAGGATGATATTGAATTAGTTAGTCTAAGAGATGAGTTGGGGAGTGAAGTTGTTGATATTTTGATAAATAATCGTTACGATACTGCTGTGGAAGTTCTCTCGGCTGGTATTGATAAAATTAAAGAAATTGAAGACTTTGATGAAGATAAAGCAAAAGAAATACTTGAAATTATCAAAAGTCAATTTGAAGAAGAAGAATAAAAAACGGTACTTATAATATGGCTGATGCTACCAAACCAAAAAAATTAAGAATTTACAAATTTGCCGCTGAGTATAATCTATCTACGGAATCTCTTGTAGAACATTTAAAGTCAAATGATTATAGGGTAAAATCACACGCATCACTTTTAACGGATGAGATGATTGATGAAATTCGTGTTCATTTTAAAAAGGAAATTGAAAAATCGGAATCACACTATAGAAAAATTTCAGAATTTCAAAAAAGTATAGGCAAAGAAACGCCACCAGAACCTGAAGCAATTGAAGAAGTTGCTGAGGAAGTTCAGGTAGATGAAACTGAAGAAAAAGTTGAAGACGGAATTTTAGAGAATGCTGATGAATCGGATGAAATAAAAGCAGAGACGAAAGAGCCTGAAGTTGAAGATCTTGAGGAAGATTTAAAAGTTAAAGAAGAAACTAAAGAAGAACCAGAAAAAACAGTTGATGATGAACCTAAGGTTTTCAAAACTCAGAGTGAATTAGATCTTCAAAAGAATAAAACTGGATTGAAGATTGTAGGTAAAATTGATTTAGAAGAAAGAAAAAAAGCTACTAAAAAAACAAAAAAGTCAGAACCTAAACAGAAAGTCAAAGAAGAAGAAAAAGAATCGAAAGATGCTGTTTCTGATGATGAAAGTAAAAAGAGAAAGAAAAAATTAAAAGTTAAGAACAAATCTAAATCAATTGAGTTAAGCGAAGAAGTTATTAAAGCTAAAAAGAACAAAAGAGTTAAAAAGTTTGTTGTTGATAAAAGAGAAGTTGATGCTACTATAAAAAGAACTTTGCAAGGGGTTGATGCTGGTCTTGGAATGAGAGCCGCAGCCAGAAAGAAAAAACGAAAAGAAAAAGCAGAAATTCAAGAGGAGATTCAAGAGCAAAAACAACATGATAAGGAAACCAAAATTCAGGTTACCGAATTTATTGCTGTTAGTGAGTTAGCAAATTTAATGAAAGTACCAGTTAGTGAAGTGATCTCGAAATGTATTGGACTTGGTTTAATGGTTTCAATAAATCAACGTTTGGATGTTGAAACTATTACCCTGATTGCGGATGATTTTGGTTTTGAAGTTGAATTTCAAGAAGAATATACTTCTGATGTACTTGATGATACTGAAGATTTAGAAGAAACGCTGGAGCCAAGATCACCAATTGTAACTATCATGGGACACGTAGATCATGGTAAAACTTCACTTTTAGATTATGTTCGTAAAGAAAATGTTGTTGCCGGTGAATCGGGTGGAATTACTCAGCACATTGGTGCTTACCGTGTTGAAGTAGAGCCTGGAAAATCAATTGCGTTTTTAGATACTCCAGGTCACGAAGCTTTTACTGCAATGAGAGCAAGGGGTGCTAAAGTTACAGATATTGTAGTTCTTATAGTTGCTGCCGATGATGCAGTAATGCCTCAAACGATTGAAGCAATAAATCACTCGCTGGCTGCAGGTGTTCCAATTATTGTTGCAATCAATAAAGTAGATAAGCCTACTGCAAATGTTGAAAAAATTAAACAGCAGTTAGCTGATAGAAATATATTGGTCGAAGATTGGGGCGGTAAATATCAATGCGTTGAAATCTCTGCTAAATCTGGAACAAATATTGATCTATTGTTAGAAAAAATATTACTCGAAGCCGAAATTCTAGAATTAAAAGCAAATCATAATAGAGATGCAAGAGGAACAATTGTAGAAACTCAGCTGGATAAAGGTCGTGGTATTACTTCTACAGTTTTGGTTCAAAAAGGAACAATGAAAGTTGGTGATCCGTTTGTTGCCGGTAATCATTATGGAAGAGTAAGAGCAATGTTCGATGAAAGAAATAAGAAAATTTCTGAAGCAGGCCCTTCTGCACCGGTACTGGTGCTAGGATTTGAAGGTGCTCCTCAAGCCGGAGATACTTTTGTAGTTGTCGAATCAGAGAGAGAAGCTCGAGAAGTTGCCATCAAACGCCAGCAATTGCAGCGCGAACAAGATCAAAGACAAGTAAGGTTAGTTACTCTTGATGACATTGCAAGTAGAATTGGCAAGGGTGAACTTAAAGATCTTACAATAATTGTTAAAGGTGATGTGGATGGGTCAGTTGAAGCGTTAGCTGATTCGTTGATGAAGCTTTCTAATGACGAAGTCAGAGTTCAAGTAATACATAAAGGTGTGGGTGCAATTTCTGAAGGTGATGTACTCTTAGCTGCCGCATCTCATGCAATTATCGTTGGTTTCCATGTGCGTCCTCATACAAATGCGCGTAAACTTGCCGAAACAGAAAAGGTTGATATAAGGCTTTACAATGTAATTTACGATGCAATAAATGAAGTGAAATCAGCCCTTGAGGGAATGCTTTCACCACTTATCTCTGAAAAATTAGTTGCAACGATCGAAATTCGTGAAACTTTCAAAGTACCTAAAGTGGGAACAATTGCCGGATGTTACGTTCAAGATGGAAAAATTAGTAGAAATAATAAAATTAGATTGTTTAGAGAAGGTGTTGTTATTTATGAGGGGCAATTAGCAACTCTAAAAAGATTTAAAGATGATGTAAAAGAAGTTGACGCTGGTTACGAATGTGGATTGAATATAGCTAACTTTAATGATATAAAGGTTAGTGATATTATTGAATCTTATGAAATGGTAGAAACTAAACAAAAATTATCATCTTAATGTCAGTACGTCAAAAAAAAATATCAAGTCTTGTTCATGAAACATTGAGCACAATATTTTTGCAGAAGCTGTTAGACCCAGAACTCGGATTGGTGACAATTACTAAAACTACAGTTAGTCCCGATCTTAAAATTGCAAAAGTGTATTTGTCGGTTTATGAAAAGAGTAAAAGAGAATATGTTCTAGAACATGTGGAATCGATGAAAGGTTATATAAGAAGTGAACTTGCAAAAAGAGCTGACTTAAGATTTACTCCTGAACTTAATTTTTATATTGATGAAACTTTAGATTATGTTGATAAGATGAACGAGATATTTAAAAACTTGAAGAATGATAATAACAAAACAGACAAAACAGATTAATCCTTCCGATCTTACGGAAGGAATAGTTCTTTTAATTGATAAAGTAAAATCTAAGACTTCATTTAATGTGGTTAGTGCAGTTCGTAGAAAACTTAATATTAAAAAAGTTGGGCATGCTGGAACTTTAGACCCAATGGCAACAGGATTACTTATAGTTTGTACAGGAAAAAAAACGAAAGAAATTTATAAGTATCAAGATCAAAAGAAAATTTACGAAGGCGCAATTACTTTAGGTACAACAACTCCTTCAATGGATGGAGAAACGGAACCGACATCAGTTAAATCATTTGAAAATGTGACTGAAGATCAAATTGCTGAAGTTAGAAAAATGTTTTTAGGTGAAATTGATCAGATCCCGCCGATGTATTCGGCATTAAAACATAAAGGGAAATCCCTTTATAAATATGCCAGGAAAGGAATTGAAATAGAGAGGAAACCTAGAAAAGTTACTATTTATAATTTTCTTATTAAAGAAATTAAATTACCAGAAATCACTTTTGAGATTGAATGTTCTAAGGGAACTTATATTAGAGTAATAGCAAATGACTTTGGAGAAAAACTTGGCTGCGGAGCTTATTTAAGTGGTTTGAGAAGAACCCAAATTGGTGATTATTCTGTGTATGATTCCTTAACTGTAGATGAACTAAACCAAATTGAATTTTCAGAGAATAATAGTCTCTAATTTGTTTAAATATGCAGATAATAACCGATTTTACTGAAAATATAAATATTGAAAAAAGTGCTGTTACAATTGGTACTTTTGACGGTTTACACGTTGGACACTTAGAAATTCTTGAAAAGTTGAAAGAGAAGACTAAGGAACTGGATTTAAAAAGCATTGTAATTACTTTTTATCCTCATCCAAGAACAGTATTGGCAAAAGATTTTAATCTTAAGCTCTTAACTCCAATTGATGAGAAAAAGAAATTGTTTGGTGAATTTGGAATTGATTACTTATATATAATTACATTTACAACAGACTTTTCTAAACAGTCTTATAAAGAGTTTTTAAATGATGTTTTAATAAAAAAAGTAAATGCTGAACATCTAGTTTTAGGCTATGATCATAAATTTGGTAATAATAGAGCTGGTGACATAAATAAGTTAATTGAGTATACCAAGGAAATTGGTGTAGGAATGACAGTTGTTGAACCTAAGGAAGTTGATAATCATATTGTGAGCAGTACAAAAATAAGAAAAGCATTAGAAGATGGTAATATTGAAGATGCTAACAAAATGCTTGGCAGATATTACTTTTTGGAAGGCACTGTAGTTGAAGGGGCAAAAAGAGGCAGAGTAATTGGTTTCCCAACTGCAAACTTAAATTTAAAAGAAGATAATAAGCTTCTTCCTTGTAATGGTGTTTATTTTGTAAGAATAAAAGTTATTAGCGAATATCATTTTGGAGTTGCTAATATTGGTTTACGACCAACATTCAATAATGTAAAAGAGCCAATTACGGAAGTGCATATTTTTGATTTCAATAAAAATATTTATGGAAATGAATTAAAAGTTGAGTTCATTAACCGATTGAGGAATGAAAAAAAGTTTTCCTCCAAAGAAGAACTTGAAGAAAATATTAAATTAGATGTAATAAAAGCCAGAGAGCTAATTAAAAAATTAAATAAATAATTAATTCCGGTTAATTCTGGAATTACATTGTAAATCAACAAAGGAGACGAAATGTCAGTAACAAAAGATAACAAGCAAGAACTAATTAAAAAATTTGGTTCCGGTGAGAAGGACAGCGGAAAAGCTGAAGTACAAGTTGCAATTTTAACTGCAAGAATTAACGATCTGAGAGATCACTTTACCGAACATAAAAAAGACCATGCTTCAAGAAGAGGTCTAATGCAAATGGTTGGTAAAAGAAGAAGATTGTTGGACTATATGAAGAAAAAAGATATTGAAAGATATAGAACAATAATCAAAGAATTAAATATTAGAAAATAAAGAGGGAAGTAGATGATATATACTAAAGAAATAGAAGTAGATGGTAAGAAAATTTCGATTGAGTATGGAAGATATGCAAAGCAAGCAAATGCTGCAGTTATGGTTACAAGTGGAGAGACAATGGTTTTTGTTTCTGCTACAATGGCTAAAGAAGCAAAAGAGGGAATGGATTATTTTCCTCTTCAAGTTGAATATAGAGAAAAAGCTTTTGCTGCCGGGAAATATCCTGGTGGATTTTTCAAGAGAGAGGCTAGACCAACTGAAAAAGAAATATTAACATCCAGGTTAATTGATCGACCCATAAGACCATTATTTTCGAGCTCATTTAAAAATGAAACTCAAGTAATTGCTCAAGTATATTCTTACGATGGTGAAAATGATCCAGATGTGTTAGCTGCAGTAGGTGCTTCAGCGGCACTAACAATATCTAACATACCATTTTTGGAACCTATTGGCGAAGTAAGAGTTGCTAGAAATGATGATAAATTCATTGTTAATCCTACAAAAAAACAAACAGCTGATTCTGATATTGAGCTTACTATTGCTGGGACTGAAAGTTCTATTGTAATGGTTGAAGGTGAAGCCAGAGAAATGAGTGAAGATGAATTGCTGGATGGATTAAGAATTGCACATGAAGAGATTAAGAAAATTGTTAAAATCCAAAATGAGCTAAGAGAAGAATGTGGTAAAGAAAAATATGTTGTTGAAGAAAAAGAAATATCAGAAGAACTAATCAAAGATGTTAATGAATTAGCTTATGAAAAATATGCTAGTTTAGTTTCATCTACTCTTGGCAAAGATGAACGATCCACAAAAAATAGTGAGTTAAATACTGAGGTATTAGAAGCCTTAGCTGAAAAATATGAAGATCAAGAAGGAACCATAAAAGAAATATTACACGATCTTGAGAAAGACCTTATGCGTAAACAAATTCTTGATGGTGGTCAAAGACTTGATGGAAGAATCACAACTCAAATTAGACCAATAACCATTGAACATGATTTGCTTCCAAGAACACATGGGTCAGCTTTATTTACAAGAGGTGAAACTCAGAGTTTAACCACACTTACTCTTGGAACCAAATCTGACGAACAAATTATTGATGGACTTGATGACGAATATAAAAAGCGTTTTATTCTCCATTATAACTTCCCTCCATTCAGTGTTGGAGAAGTTGGAAGAGTTGGATTTACTGGTAGAAGAGAAATTGGGCACGGAAATTTAGCTGAGCGAGCACTAAAGTATATAATTCCCAGCGAAGATGTTTTCCCTTATTCAATTAGAATTCATTCTGATATTTTGGAATCAAACGGTTCTTCTTCAATGGCTACAGTTTGTGCTGGCTCATTAGCTCTTATGGACGGTGGTGTCCCTTCAAAATCTGCAATTGCAGGAATTGCTATGGGCTTGATTAAAGAAGGAGATCAGTATTCTATTCTTTCTGATATTTCTGGGAATGAAGATCATCTAGGTGATATGGATTTTAAAGTCGCCGGATCTTCCAAAGGTATTACTGCAATTCAAATGGATATCAAAATCCAGGGGCTATCAATTGAGATAATGGAAAATGCACTAAGACAAGCCAAAGAAGGCAGAATGGAAATATTAAATACAATGAATTCCGTTCTTGCTGAACCAAGACCAGAGCTATCAGTTCATGCGCCAAAACAGTTAACAACTCAAATTAATCCAGAAAAAATAGGTGCTATTATTGGCCCTGGTGGAAAAGTTATTCAAGGAATGCAAAAAGAGTTTGCTGTTGATATTAGTATTGAAGAAGATGGTAAAGTATTTATTTCTGGTCAATTGAAAGAAAATGTAATGAAAACCAAAGAACGCATTCTTGGATTAGTTACTGAACCAGAAATGGGAAAAGTATACGAAGCAAGAGTTGTTAAAATAATGGACTTCGGTGCATTTGTTGAGTTTATGCCTAATCAACAAGGACTTCTGCATATTTCTCAAATAGATACTAAGAGAGTTAATAAAGTAGAAGATGTTCTTAAAGAAGGTGAAATGATAACGGTAAAACTGATAAAGGTTGAACACGGTAAGTATAGTTTATCCAGAAAAGTTTTATTGATTGACGAAGAAAAAAAGGAAAAAGCTGAATAAGCAGATTGAGTTATTCATTAAATGCTGAATTTTTAATTCAGCATTTTTTGTATTAAAAAGAGATGTAAAATCATTGGAATTTAATAGGTTTGAAAATTGGCAACTTAGAAGTTGATAATAATATTTTTTTAGCTCCCATGGCTGAGATTACTGATTATGCATTCAGAACAATTGCTAAAAAATATGGTGCCGGATTAACATTTACACAAATGGTTAGCGCGGATGGAGTAGTAAAAAATAACTTCAAAACACTAAGAATGTTAACATTTAGCAGAGATGAGAGACCAATAGGAGTTCAACTTCTTGGAAATGACCCTGAAATTATTGGGAGAGCAGTTAGGGATTTAGTAAAATTTAAGCCATCAGTCATTGATTTAAACTGCGGCTGCCCCGTTGAAAAAGTTTACGGAAACCAAATGGGTGCTTACCTTCTTTCCCAGCCGGAGAAACTTGCTAAACTAGTTTCTGTCATGGTAAAAAATTCAAATGGTATCCCAATTTCAATAAAAATAAGACTTAGTCCTAAGGATAAAGTTAATGTTTTAGAAAATGCAAAAATAATTGCTGATAATGGTGCATCAATTATTATTGTGCATGCCAGAAACAAAAAAGATAGATATAATATTGAAGCTGATTGGGAATGGATAGCAAAAGTAAAAGATGAAGTGAATATACCAGTGGTTGGGAATGGCTCCGTTTTTGCCGCAGAAGATGCGGTAGAAATGATGAACCAAACCAAATGTGATGCTGTTCTTGTTGCAAGAGGAGCTTTAGGAAATCCGTTTATTTTTAAACAGATTGAATTCTTAAAAAGAGGGGAAAAATTTACTCCCTCAATTGAAGAAATTGCTAGAGTCGCTGTGGATCATGTGACAATTTTAGAAAAAGAACAAGATTTTATTATTAGTCTAGATAGAGCAAAAAAAAATATAATTTGGTATTTTAAGTATCAAAATGGGATTGAAAATTTGATTGATGAGCTCTACTCGGCAAAAAGTTTTGAAAATTTAAAAGAGATTGTAAATACGCATTCAAATAATTTACTTGATGGAAAATATTGTCAAGTAAATGTTGATGAAATTAAGGAAAAATTTAATAGTAGAGTTCTTTTTTGGTTAGCAAAAGAGGAATAAAAAGTTTTGAGAAAATTTTGTATTGTTCAAAAAATAATGGGATTTTTTAAGAAAATATCTTCAGTACAAATAAAACTTGTTTTTAAAAGTTTATTCTAATCTTTTTTCCTTTTTTTGCGGACTCATATTAATTATTATTGAGAGTTTTATGCAAAAAGAAATTATAATTAATTCTTCTGCCACTCAAAATAGAGTTGCCATTACTGAAGACGGCAATCTGATGGATTTCTTTGTAGACAATCCTGAAAAGAGACGATTGGTAGGGAATATTTATCTTGGTAAAATTGCTAGAGTTTTGCCAGGTATTAGAGCTGCGTTTGTAGATATTGGCTTTAAACACGATGCTTTCCTTCATTTTTCTGATATTGGGGATTCGTTCAGAGAGTTTCAATCTGTTTTAAATGAAGAAGAATCAGAAATTAGCGTTGATGATGAAGTTAACGAAAATGTAAAAGAAGAGGCAGCGGAAAATAAAAATATAATTCCAAAACTTCGCAAGGGCCAAGATCTTATTGTTCAGATCATTAAAGAACCCGTTGCAAATAAAGGCGTAAGAATTTCCTCGGCTATATCAATCCCCGGAAGGTTCTGTGTGCTTTTGCCTTTCGATAATAAAATTGGAATTTCTAAAAAGATCTCTGATTTTAGAGAGAGAAAAAGATTAAAATATCTGGCAAAAGGAATAATTCCTGAAAACTGTGGATTGATAATCAGAACTGCTGCAAAAGAGCAGGATGAAAACTCACTCGAAAGTGATCTTAAATACCTTGTTAATACTTGGAATAAAATTCAGTCAATAGTAAAAGATTCTGATCCGCCTACCTTGCTTTATAAGGATCTAACTACTACCACTTCTGTAATTAGAGATTTATTTACACCAAATGTTTCAAGAGTTTTTATTGATTCAAAAAGTCTGTACAAGGAAATTAAGGATTATATTCAGCTAATTCAGCCGGAATTAATGGATAAGGTTGAGTACTACAAATCAAGAATGCCAATCTTTGAAACATTTAAAATTGAAGAACAGATAAAAACATTAATGGGAAGAAAAGTACCAATTCCAAATGGTGGACATATTGTTATTGACCACACTGAGGCAATGACGGTTATTGATGTTAACAGTGGAAGGTATGCTGCAAAAAAAGAACAAGAGCTAAATTCTCTAAAAACTGATTTGGAGGCTGCAAGAGAAATTGTAAGGCAATTGAGATTACGGGATATTGGCGGTTTGCTAGTGATTGATTTTATTGATCTGGAAGAAGAAAAAAATAGAAAGAAAATATACGATGAACTGAGAAAAGAATTTAAGAAAGACCGTGCGAAAATAGCATTGCTTCCAATGACAGATTTTGGGATTGTTCAAATTACACGTCAGAGAGTACGTCAAAATATTGTGCAGTCAATAAATGAAGTCTGTTCCTATTGTTCGGGCACTGGATTAATGACAAAGAGATCAAGTATTATTCACGATATTGATGAATGGTTTAAGCGATATAAAACTGAGGGTAAGTACAGAAGTTTAATTTTAAGTGTTCATCCTTCCTTAAGTAATGATTTAAGAATTGGTATGTTATCAACATTGAGTAAATGGCAATTTAAATATTTTCTAAGAATCAAGTTAGAAGATAACGATCAGATTAATCCTCAAGAATTTGAAGTTAAAGCTGCTAAATCCAGCGAGAAATTAAAGTAATAAATTTTTAAGTGATTGGAAAACTTTAAACGAAGGTTAAAATGAAAAGAACAAAATTTTATAATTGCCATTTAGTAAAAAATGCTAAAATGGTTGAGTTTGCCGGTTATGAAATGCCGATTCAATATAACTCTATTATTGCTGAGCACAAAGCGGTCAGGGAATCGGTTGGTGTTTTTGATGTTTCACATATGGGTGAGATTATTATTAAAGGAGAAAATGCTTTAAGTTTTATTCAACATATTACAGTTAATAATGCAGCAAATTTACAAATCGGTAAAGTTCAGTATTCTGCAATGTGTTATGAAAACGGTGGAATAGTTGATGATCTTCTAGTTTATAAAATTGATGATTTTGAATACATGCTTGTTGTAAATGGAGCAAACAAAGAAAAAGATTATGAATGGATGATTAAGAATAATTCGTTTAATACCGAAATTATAGACGAATCTGATGATTACTCATTATTAGCTGTTCAAGGTCCAAATTCTCGTAGGGTTATTGAAAAAGTTTTTAATAAAGAAATTGATATTGAATATTATAATTTTGTTAAAGCGGAACTGTTTGGAAAAGAGATCATTGTTTCCCGTACCGGGTACACAGGTGAATTAGGTTATGAACTATACTTTAAAGGTGATGAAAAATTAGCTGAGCAAATTTGGGATCTTGTTTTTGCAATGGGCGAGGAATTTAATATTGCACCAACCGGCTTGGGATGCAGAGATTCACTTCGTTTGGAAATGGGTTATTGTCTTTATGGAAATGATATTGATGAAACTACCACTACTTTAGAAGCCGGACTTGGATGGATTACAAAGCTGAAAAAAGGTGAGTTTATTGGAAGTGATGTTTTGGTAAATCAAAAAGAAAATGGTATTCAGAAAAAATTGATGCCAATTATTTTTGATGAACGTGCATTTCCGCGTAAAGACTATGAGATCCAAAAAGATGGAATTTCCGTTGGCAAAATTACTAGCGGTACTGTAAGCCCAATTTTAGAAAAACCGATTGCATTAGGTTATGTCAATATCGATTTGGCGATAGAGGGAACTGATATTGATGTGTTAATAAGAAATAAACTTGTCTCCGCTAAAATAACTAAATTGCCTTTTGTTGTTAAATAAAATGAAAACACAAACATTGCTTTCGCCGGCAAATGCTGAAGAACTTTTTTTTACAAAGAAAACTACAGTAGTTATTGATGTTCTGCGTGCCACCACAACTATAGTAACAGCATTAAATAATGGTGCTAAGGAAATTATTCCTGTAAGTTCAATTGAGTTTGCAATGAAAGTATCCGGAAATACTTTCTCCGGACACACACTTCTTGGCGGTGAAAGAAATACGAAAAAAATAGAGGGATTTGCTCTTGGAAATTCACCTTTTGAATATTCGCCTGAAATTGTAAAAGGAAAATCAATAATTCTATTTACAACCAATGGCTCAAAGGCAATTGTTAAAGCAAAATATTCTTCACAACTATTGATGTGTTCATTTTTAAATGTAGCCAGTCTGGCAAAGAAAGTAGCAGATTCCCCTGAGCTTGTTATACTTTGCTCAGGCAATAATGGATTGTTCTCATACGAGGATGCAATCTGTGCCGGCAATTTAATTGACGAGCTTTTTAAACTTAATATAAAGATTGAGTTAAGTGATGCTTGCAGAACTTGTCATCTTTTATTTAATGAAAGCAAGGATGATTTGGCTGAAGCAATTGCTAAGACTGAACATGGCATCAAGTTAATTGAAAATGGTTTTGAGCCCGATATAATTTACTCAGCTCAATCTAATATTGTAGATATTATTCCTTTTTATGAAAAAGGAATAATACAAATTTTGAAATAGAACTTTAATGGAAGCCCGCTGAATGGGTAACTGTATTTCTTGAGATTACGATAATTTTTATACATGGCTAAACAAAAACAAAATACTAAAACAAAATCCACTGGGGATAATTATTTTATAATTTCTCTTGAAAAGAAGAAAAAATTACTTGGAATATTTTTAGTTATTTCTGCTATTCTAATGCTGTTGAGTATTCTATCGTATTCAAGATATGATCAAGCAAACCTAAACTATAGTTTTACCGATTTCTTTAAGGTGTTTTCTACGAACCCAGATTTTTTACACCGTGCTCAATATACACATAATTGGTTGGGTATTTTTGGAGCTTACCTTTCTCACTTTTTAATTAATTCAACACTCGGGTACTTTTCGATTGTTATACCATTAATTTGTTTTATTTGGGGTTATACAATTTTAAAGAATGCTGATAAAAAGCTATCAATACACATTTCTAATTTCTTTGTTATATCCGGACTTCTTCTTGCAACTTTTTTTGGTGTGTTAAGGTATGATGGACTTTTTGCCAATCAGTATGAATTAGCTGGAAACATAGGTGATTTCTTTGGTGCTGCATTGGGGAGACTTTTTGGCGTTTTGGGTAGCATCATTATATTGGCAACCGGAATCTTTATAGCATTATTTATTGCTTTTGATCTTAGGTTTAGAGCAATTAGATCATACTTTGCGAAGAAGTTTGAAAGGTCTGAGGACAAAATTAGAATTAACATTGAAGAGAAAAAAAATAAAAATTTAGAGAAAATAAAAAATCTGAAAATTCCTAAAAAGAAAAAAGCAGAGGCTCAGGAAGAAGAATTTGATGAAGATGTAAAAGCAGAAGATACTAAAATTAGAATTGTTAGGTCTGCTAACGATGAACCAAAAATTTCTAAGCCACAAATTGAGCCCGCTGTTATTGTTAACCAGTCTAAACAAATTACAGAAACAAATATTATACCGGCAATTGATAGAAATGCCGAAGAAGAATTACCGGATCAGTGGGATGAGAAAATTAAATTTGTCTCTCCATCATTAGATTTATTAAAATATTCTGATGACGAAAATGTAAAAATTTCTGAAGATGAATTAAAACAGAATGCTGAATTACTAAAAGAAAAACTTAGGTTGTTTGATATTGAGATTGAAGATATTTCAGTTACACCGGGACCAGTTGTAACTCTTTATGAAATTGTACCGGCACCAGGAGTGAAAATAAGCAGAATTGTAAGTCTTGAACACGATATTGCTTTAGCCCTTGCTGCGCGGGGAATTAGAATTATTGCACCCATTCCGGGGAAAAGCGCCATTGGTGTGGAAATACCTAATGAAAAATCTCAGTTAGTTAGTGCAAAATCAGTGTTATCACATCTTCATAAATCTAAAGCCGAACTTCCTATTGCTCTTGGAAAAACAATTGTTGGGGAAGTTTACATTACTGATTTAGCAATTATGCCTCACCTACTGATTGCAGGTTCAACCGGCTCCGGTAAGAGTGTTGGTATTAATATGCTCATCACAAGTCTAATCTATGCGAAACATCCTTCAGATATAAAATTTGTTATAATTGACCCCAAAAAAATAGAATTATCTTTTTACGGTAAATTAAATAAACATTATCTAGCAGTTTCACCAGATTTAGAAGAAGAAATTATTACAGTTCCTCAAAATGCTTTATTAGTTCTAAAAGCTGTTGAGCATGAAATGGAAAAAAGGTATGATAAATTGGCTAAAGCTGGTGTAAGGCATATTGTTGATTATAATAAAAAAATTGCTAATCCGAAAACCAGACCTCAAGATACAGAGAAGATGAAGCATCATAAGATCCCTTATATTGTGGTAATCATTGATGAATTGGCTGACTTGATGATGACATCCGGCAAAGAGGTTGAAGCCCCGATTACCCGCCTTGCGCAATTAGCTAGAGCCGTTGGTATTCATTTGGTTGTAGCTACGCAGAGACCATCTGTAAATGTAATTACAGGCGTTATTAAAGCTAATTTCCCGGCTAGAATTGCTTATCAAGTTGCAACAAAGATTGATTCACGTACAATTTTAGACATGAACGGAGCTGAACAATTACTAGGTCGTGGTGATATGCTCTTTCTCCCGGGCGGCATTCCTAAACCAATTAGAATGCAGAACTCATTTATTTCAACGGATGAAGTTGAGAAAATTACAAATTATATCTATACTCAACCCGGCTATTCAAAAAGGTATTTCTTACCTTCAATGTTTGAAAAGAAAAGCTCACAAGCAGGAAGTTATATTACTGATTTAGACCCTATGTTTGAAGAAGCTGCAAGGGTTATTGTCCGTCATCAGCAAGGCTCTGTTTCTCTGCTGCAAAGGAGACTAAAACTAGGGTATTCAAGAGCTGCTAGAATTGTTGATCAGTTAGAAGAAGCCGGAATTGTGGGTCCATCAGAAGGAAGCAAAGCAAGAGAAGTTCTTGTGGAAAATGAAGAGCAATTAGAAACTATTTTGAGAAATTTATGATAAAATTATTTTTTGTAGTCATTCTTATCTTCTTTCAGGTTGAAGATACTTCCGTGGTTGAAAGACTGCAACAGAAATTTGAAAGTATAATGTATTTGCATGCTGATTTTAGTCAGAGTGCAGGAAGCCAAAATTTTTTAAGCGGTAAATTTTATTTCTCAAAAGAAAATAACTATAGAATTGAACTTTCGAATAATACAATTATTTCTGATGGTCAATCAATTTGGAATCTTGATAAAAAGCGAAATAAAGTTATCATATCAAACTTAGATGAAGATCCTTTAGCTTTTTCCTTATCTGATTACATTTATAATTACCCGACTAAGTGTGAAGTATCAGAAGAGACGACAACTGATGGTTATATTTTAACTCTATCAGGAAAAAATACTGATTTGAATTTTGAATCGGCAAAATTAAGTGTTAACCAAGATTATTTAATTATTAAAATAACTGTTACTGATTTTGGAGGGAATACTTTCATATTAAAATTTAGCAATATCAAAGTTAATGAAGCTATCGAGAAATCTTTTTTCAATTATCAAGATGATGGCACGAACAAAATAATTGACTTGCGTTAGTGTTTTATGGATAAAGTTAAACAGTTACTTAAATACTCAGTCCCGTTATTGTTGATGGTTTTATTTCTGTATTTGGCTTTTAAAAATATTGATTTTGCTAAGGTAATAGAAATTTTAGCGACAATTTCTGTTTTTTGGTTATTTGTTTATATCTTTGCTTGGTTTTTATCACATATCGCTCGCGCTTACCGTTGGAAAATAATAATTAAATCTGTTAAAGAAAACACCTCCGTTCTAAATCTTTTTGGAGCAACAATGGTTGGATACGGCGTAAATTGTGTTGTACCAAGACTAGGTGAATTATATAGAGGTTTGTTTCTGGGTAAATGGGAAGGCATTTCGAGATCATCAATGATAGGCACGATTGTTTTAGAAAGAGTAATTGATCTGCTTGTGCTTGGTTTTTCTGTACTGCTGAGTGTTGCAATTTATTCCGGAGATTTACTGCAAGAATTTACCTGGCTTAAGTCAACTTTATACCTTGGATTTTTTGTAATCTTTTTAATGATTCTTTTCTTATTTCTTATTGTAAAGTTTAAATCAAAATTTTATGACTTTATAATTAAAATTGTTGGCAAATTATCTAAAAAAAGTGCAGATGGTTTAGCTAGAGTTTTTCATCTATTAACTGATGGTTTCTCCAGTATTAAAAGTACAAAGAATTATATATTGGTAATATTTCTGTCAGCTTTAATAATGCTGCTTTATGCATTAACTGCTTACATCGGATTTTATATTTTACACATGGATCAAATTCAGCATGTAGATTTATCAATGGCATGGATAGTTATGACAATTAGTGCATTTGGAGTAATAATCCCTACGCCCGGTGCAACTGGTTCTTATCATCTAATAGTTATTTCGGTATTAGTTGGCTTATATAGTTTTTCTAATGAAATAAGTGGTGCGTATGCGCTTGTTACTCATGCGATCACATATATTCTTTTTATTTTATCTACTATACTTCTTACATATTTTATAAATAAAAAACAGCGTTCTAAAAAGCTACCCGTTGCAAATTTTATAACCGTTTTTAAAACTAAACCGAGTGAACTGTGAAAAAAAATATATTCAGTATACTTTTATTTTTTAGCTCGTTTACCCTTGCGCAGATTGATATTACTGCCGGTATGGGATTGAATTTTTTTAGTGCACCCGATCT
Source organism: uncultured Melioribacteraceae bacterium (assembly GCA_964469115.1). Taxonomy (GTDB): domain Bacteria; phylum Bacteroidota; class Ignavibacteria; order Ignavibacteriales; family Melioribacteraceae. Next base: position 20,789 of record CAYXXW010000003.1, on the reverse strand, counting down.
AAGAGATTATATTAACTCGAATTTTGTTTCGACTGATGAAATGGGTTCTTTCAACACATCTGCTGATTTTTTTGGAGAAATTGGTTATAATTTTGATGGAAATAATCCAAAGAAATATTACCAAATAGCACTTGAGTACACGTACAATATTTATTCATTCAATTCAAATTTTATTAGCGGGATTTACGATCTCCAGGTAAATCATCATAAGCCCTCAATAATTGGTTACTATGTATTGGCGGGCGAAGGATATAAGATAAAGATGGGTGCCGGATTTGGTTTACGTATTGCACAAGTTGATGAAAAATTATATGGTTCCACGGAAAATTATTCAACGAATGGTTTTGGATTACTTGCAAAAACGCAAGGGGATACTAAACTCGGTGGTGATTTTTATGCGGTAATTGCCGGTGAAATCAGATATGATGTACCCGGAGAGATAAAAACATTAAACGAAGGTAAATTTAATATTAATACATTTGGTGTGATATTAAAATTAGGAATTTCTTACCACTTATAAGGAATTGTTGTGACAATTATAGAAGCAATTTTACTTGGAATAATCCAAGGACTTACTGAGTTTCTGCCCATTAGCAGTACAGGACATTTAACAGTTGCCGGGAATTTACTAAATTTGATTTCTGCTGAGCATCCGGAACAATGGACGTCATTCATTGCAGTTATTCAACTTGGAACTCTTTTGGCAATCCTGATATATTTTTGGAATGATCTTTGGAAAATTACCTTAGATTTTATAAAAGAAAATATCATTTCTCGTAAATCTTTCACTACTCAATCGCTAGATTCCAGAATGGGTTGGTATATTATAATTGGTTCAATTCCCGTTGTAATTATTGGACTGGGATTTAAAGATGTTATCGAAGGTGCACTTACAAAAAATTTATATGTTATTGCCGGAAGTTTGATAGCTCTGGGCATAATTTTAGCAATTGCCGAAAAATTAGGAAAATTTAAGAAAGATTTAGACAGCATTAAATGGTACGATGCTTTGATTGTTGGGTTTGCTCAATCATTAGCTTTAATTCCGGGTTCTTCAAGGTCCGGAACTACAATTACCGCCGGTATATTTTTAGGCTTCAAGAGAGAAACTGCAGCTCGTTTTTCATTCTTATTAAGTGTTCCGGCAATTCTTGGGAGCGGTTTGCTTCAATTATATGAGGCTCTTGAATATATTGATACATCGGGAATAATAACTTTAATTATTGCAACAATTGCGTCCGCAATAAGCGGTTACCTAACAATTGGATTTTTGCTTAAATTTTTAAAATCTAACTCAACTTTTGTTTTTGTGTTTTATAGAATAATTCTTGGTGCAGCAATTATATTTATGCTGTGGAACGGAATTATGAACCCATAGAAATTTAAAATAATAATAAATAATGAGGAATAGAGTGAACGAAAAATTGGACTTAAACGATAATGAAATTTTGGTAGCTAACATCAATACTTCAATGGGTGATATTGAAATAGAATTACACCTAAACGAAGTACCAAAAACAGTTGAAAATTTTGTTGGTTTAGCAGAAAAAGGTTATTACGATGGAATAATATTTCATCGCATAATTGATGATTTTATGATTCAAGGAGGCGATCCAACCGGAAGCGGAAGAGGAGGAGAAAGTTTTTTTGGAAAACCATTTGAAGATGAATTTCACGATAATTTATCTCATTCATGTCCCGGAATTTTATCAATGGCTAATGCTGGTCCAAATACAAATGGCAGTCAATTCTTCATTACCCTAATTTCAACACCCTGGTTGGATGGAAAACATTCAGTATTTGGTAAGGTGATAAATGGTATTGATGTAGTAGAAAAAATGGGAAAGGTTGATACTTCTAAACCATTCGATAAACCAATAAAAGATGTAGTAATGAAAAAGGTTTCTATTGAGAAACGAGAGAAATAATTTTTTTTTGTAAAATCTATTTCTTTGTAACCAACTAAAATTATTATAAAAAATGAGCAAATTTAATTCAAATATTACATCAGTTTATACATTGGTTTCTGAATTAAAAACAGCTGATTTAAAACCGGTCTATTTCCTTTTTGGTGACGATTATTTTACTATCAATAGTGCAATAAAAGCAATTTCTAAAAGTACAGAACCACTTTTAACTTCTGATTTTGATAGAGAAACAATAAGTGCTGAAAAAAAATCTTCTCTAACAGATATAATGGATTTGGCTTATACCTTTCCATTTGGATCAGAGAAAAAATTACTAATTGTTAAAAATTTTGAAAACTTTAACAATAAAAAGCAGCTTCTGGAATATATTATTAACCCTAACGATACAACAGTTCTGGTTCTAGCCAATTATGGAAAAATTTCTAATCTCTCATCTGAACCTTATAAAACTCTTGAAAATAAGAAACAAATTTTTGAAGCCCGCGAACTTAGAGGGGTAGAACTAGAAAATTGGGTTCGAAAAAGATGTAAGCAATTGGGTTTTGAAATTAATACTGAAAGTGTTAAAACGTTGGTTGAAATAGTCGGTGAAGATAAATCACTTTTAGAAATGCAGCTGCAGAAATTCAAAAGCTTTTTAGGTGATAATAAAGAAATTTCAGTTAATGATATTAGAAAATTGTCGTCAGCTACTAAAGAATATTCAATTTTTGACTTATTGAATGCAATTGGGAAAGGCAACGCAGCCAGCTCCATTAAAATTATTAACAATTTGTTGGATTGTGGCAAAGACATGGTTTTTATACTCAGTATGCTTACAAAATTTTTCTCGGTAATTGCTCAATCGATCGAACTTGACCAGCGCAGACTATCCGATAATGATGCATCCAAAGCAATTGGAGTTTCTAAATATTATTATATCAACTGCAAAAATGCAAAATATTTCAAAGATGAAAATAGACTATTACGAGCGGCAAATGCTCTATATAAAACAGATTTAACCTTAAAAACCACAAATGTGGATGAAAAAACCTTGGCAACAATAATGATTACACATTTTTTTTCAGAAAAAAGTAATAATTATTGAATAAATTGAAACAATTATATAATAACAAAAGTATAAAGATCATTGAAAGACAAGCTTACTGAACTGACTGACGAAAAATTAATTAAAGAATTTCAGGATAACGATACAATTGAAGCTTATGAAATTCTTGTTAGTAGATTTAAAGATCCATTAACAAACTATGTTTATCGTTTTTTAGGCGATAGAGACGCATGTACTGATATTGTGCAGGACACAATGATTAAGTTTTATTTGCACAAAGATTCTTATAAGTCTTTTGCAAGGTTTTCTACATGGATTTACACAATTGCCGGTAATCTTGCTAGAAATGAACTTAAGCGAAGAAAGAGAAGAATAATTTTCTCTCTTAATCCTGATGATGATGAAAAGAAAATTCAAATAGAAGATACTTCTTTTGTTTCTCCCGAACGGTCGACTGATAGCCAAATGAAAGGAGAAATAATTCAGAAAGCTCTTTTAAAAGTTAAACCAGTTTATAGAGAAGTTGTGATTTTAAGAGATATTGAAGGACTTTCTTATGAAGAAATAGCAGAAGTCACTGAATTATCTATAGGTACAGTGAAATCGAGAATTAACAGAGGAAGAAAGCATTTACAGGAGTTATTAAAAAATATTTACAGTGGGTAGCTTATGAAAAAAGATCTTTACAATTCTACAGATGCGGAATTTCAGCATGTTATAAAATTGCTAAAAGAAATGCCTAAGGAGAAGGCACCGGAAAATTTTGAATATAATTTAAGTGTAAGAATAAAGAATAAAAATTTTGAACCAAGCAGACCTGAAAAAATAATTTTCAATCCTTGGAAAATTTTTGTTCCTGTTTCCGGCGCTATTGTAGCTTCACTTTTAGTATTCTTCATTACTTTTGATGATACAGACTCGACTGAAAATCCATTTCAAATTCAACCCCAACTTAGAAATGAACTAAGTGCAAGTATCCTTGTTAATTCAGAAATTAGAAACGATTTGAGTCCGGATACTAAAATTAGTGAAACAGATGTTGTGTTTAAGGAAAGAATTGAAAGAACACCTATGGCAGATGAATTAAATTCTCAAAATATTATTACTAATCCTGAAAATAAAATTGCCGAAAAATCTGCCAGTGATGGATTTCCCTTTAAAGAATATAATTCTACCAATCTAGATCAAGTATTAAGTGAAAAAAGAAGTTCTACAAAAATTAGTGGAAGAGCTGCACTTACGGGTAGTAATAATTCTGCATTTAATGGTTTCTTTATTAGAGAAGAAGTTGATAAGGAATATGTTGAAGCAATGAAAGCAAGGATGGATTCGTTAAAAAAAGAATTAAAGATTAGAAGAAAAACCACCAAAATTGCTCAATAATTAGTATTTATTGAAATTAACAATAATAATTATTAAATTTCTAAGCTAAATTTAATAGGAAAAGTTATGAAAAAAGGAATACACCCAACATACCAAAATTGTGAAGTAACTTGTGTTTGTGGTAATTCTTTCACAACAAAGTCTACTATGAGTCGTATAAAGTTAGAAATTTGTTCAGAATGTCATCCATTTTTTACAGGGAAGCAGAAATTATTAGATTCAACTGGAAGAGTTGAAAGATTTAATAAAAAGTACGGCTTAAAAAAATAATTTAAAGCTTTCTTGTATTGTTACAAGAAAGCTTTTTCATTCCTCTTTTATACTTTTCAAATACATTATCATTATATTTTCCTTTCTAATATTTAAATAAATTTTATATTTTATAATTTACTACATCGAAAGATAACTTAAGCAAATGAAAGAATTTACGATAGGTGAAAGTATTAATTTGTATTCTGGAGTTCGTGGTATAGCGGTTAAAATTCTAAATCGGGTTGATAGAACTGATGCCTATTTAGACAAATTGTTGGAAATTGAAATAAAAAATTCTGAATTAAGTAGTAAAGATAAAGCATTACTCTTTGAAATTGTTCATGGTGTGATTCGCTGGTTAGGGAGAATTGATTGGATACTTAATGGGTTTTACAAAGGTCAATTTTCAAAATGTATACCAAATGTAAAAAATTCAATGAGGGTAGCTCTTTATCAAATTTTATTTTTAGATAGAGTACCTGATCATGCTGCTGTTAATGAATCAGTCGAATTTGTAAAAAAACTGCAAGGTGAAAAATCTGCAAATCTTACCAATGCAGTTCTGCGTAATATTATAAGGAGCAGAAAGGGAATTAGATACCCGAATAGAGAGGAAGACCTAGTTGGATATCTATCTGCGTATTTTTCTCATCCATCTTGGATGGTAAAAAGATGGATAGCCAGATACGGTGAGCAAGAAACCGAGAAATTATTAATAGCAAATAATAATAGACCTTCTCATAACCTTAGGGTTAATACAATAAAAACAACTGCCGATGAACTAAAATCATTGTTAAAATCAGTTGACTTAAGTTATTCCGACGGTAAATATCTTAAAGAGTATTTGCAGCTTAATGTTTTAACAAATATCACAAGTTGGGAGTATTTTCAGAAAGGTTATTTTTCAATACAAGATGAGAGCACGGGATTTTCTTGTAAAGCTCTGGATCCAAAACCGGGAATGAAAATATTGGATTTGTGTGCTGCACCAGGTGGCAAAACTGCATTCCTTGCAGACATGATGAAGAACCAAGGTGAAATTGTTGCACTCGATAAATTTGAAAGCCGGCTTGAACTTTTCAAAAGAAATATAGAACGGTTGGGAATTACTAATGTAAGATCGGTAGCGAAAGATGCTTTATTATTTAATGAAAATGAATTTGACGGTGTGATTGCTGATGTACCTTGTAGCGGTTTAGGAACACTAACTAAAAAGCCAGATATAAAATGGAAAAAAGATCTTGGCGATATCAGAAATCTAAATAAAATTCAACTGAAGCTAGTTACAAAAGCGGCATCTTTGGTTAAAGTTGGCGGAACAGTTGTTTACAGCACTTGTACAATTGAACCTGAAGAGAATATTGGAATTGTTAATCAATTTTTAGAAAAACATCCAAACTTTAAATTAATAAATTTAGGTAATGATTTTGATAAAGACTTGATTGATGAAAATGGCTGTGTTCAAACATTAACAAGTAAACATAAAGTTGATGGTGCCTTTGTTGCAAAATTAGTAAGAACATCCTAAAAAGGAATAAATATGTCTACTGATTCTTTAAAGAAATTTGCAGAAGAACTGAAAGAAACTAGAGAAAATAGTGATCTTACTATAGATCAGATATTTTCCAAAACTAGAATTGACAAAAAATATCTTCGTGCTATCGAAGAGGGTAATTTCTCTATAATGCCTGAAGTGTATATCAGAGCATTCATTAAAGAATATTCTAAAGCAATTAAATTAGATCCGGCTGAAGTTATAGATAAATATGAATTAGCAAAAAAGGGTTTAACTGCTGATTCAACAATAATCGAAGATGTTATCACTGAATCGCCAAAAGAAATAAAGACTAAAAGTGATGAAGATATAAAATCTAAAATATCTAATGCAGCTGAGCAAGATTCTAAATCAGAACTTCAAGACAAACATTCTAAAAGTAATAAAACATTATACTATGCTCTCACCGGATTATTAATGCTTATTTTCATATTTATTATTTATAAAGTTTTTTTAACAGACCCAAATACTGAAATCATTACAGAGAAACCTTTTGAAGAAATAATGGAAGAACAGAGAACCAGCAATGAAGTAAAGAGAGATTTGGATATTAGTGAAATAAAACCCAAAGATGTTGAAGTAATTAAACCTTCCGAAAAGATAACTAAAAATACAAAGATCATGCAAGACGTTCCGATACAGCCTTTGCAACCTGGAACTATGACACTTACAATTTTGGGAACAGATAAATCTTGGATTAGAGTTGTGGCTGATGATAATAATATAGAATTTATGATTGAACAAGGAATTAATAAAGTGATTACTGCAAAGGATAAATTTTATCTCCACATTGGAAATTCAGGAGGAGTAAAGCTATTACTAGACAACAAAAAATTGAATTTTAATGGTATGGAAGGCAAAGTTAGAAAAATATTTGTAACACGGGATGGAATTGAATATTTACGTAGAACTCCAAATTTAAATGAAGAAAATTGATGATATAAAAAAAAGAGTTTCTGAGTTAAAAGAATTAATCAGAAAACATGATTATAATTATTATGTCTTAGCAGAGAACAAGATTAGTGATTATAAGTATGATCAATTATATCAAGAATTATTAAGATTAGAAAATGAAAATCCAGAACTAATTACACCAGATTCTCCCACACAAAGAGTGGGCTCCGATTTAACAAAAGATTTTCCTTCAGTTGAACATTTAACACCAATGCTTAGTTTAGCAAATTCCTACGATGAAAATGATCTCTTAGATTTTGATAAACGTGTTAAGAATATTCTTATAACAGAAGATGAAATTCAATATGTGACAGAATTAAAAATTGACGGTGTTTCAATCAGTATTATTTATGAAAACGGACTTTTGATTAAAGCCGCTACTCGTGGTGATGGATATGTTGGGGAAGATGTAACAAATAACGTTAAGACAATTAGATCAGTTCCACTTTCGGTTAATTCAAAAAGAATAAAATTTCCTCAAAAGTTTGAAGTGCGCGGCGAAGTTTTCATGGAAATTAAGGAATTTAAAAAGCTAAATGACTCAAGAGAGAAGGAAGGATTGAAAATATTTGCTAATCCGCGAAATTCATCTGCTGGAACATTAAAACTTCAAGATCCTAAAATGGTTGCCTCTCGTCCATTAGATATTTTTGTTTATTATTTGCTCTCTGAAGATCAAAATTTTGATAGTCAGTATAATAATCTTGAATATCTAAAAAAACTTGGGTTCAAAACAAATCCCAATTATAAACTTTGTGCAAATATTAGTGAAGTATTAAAAGTCTGCCCAAAATGGGAAAAGTTAAGAGAGAATCTTCCCTACGAAATTGATGGTGTAGTTGTAAAGGTAAATAAGATTGAGTTTCAAGAAAAATTGGGAAGTATTGCAAAATCACCAAGATGGGCAATAGCTTACAAATTTGCTGCTCATAGTGCAACCACTAGACTAAAAAGTATTACTTGGCAAGTGGGAAGAACCGGAGCAGTTACTCCAGTTGCTGAGCTTGAACCGATTTTATTAGCCGGATCAACAATTAGTCGAGCAACACTTCACAACAGAGATGAGATAAGAAGGAAAGACATAAGAAAAGGTGACACAGTAATTATTGAAAAAGGCGGAGATGTAATTCCCAAAATTGTTGAAGTAGATTTAACAAAGCGGGAATCTAACTCGTTAGCTACTGAATTTCCTAAAAAGTGCCCTGAATGCGGCCAAGAGCTACTTTACTCTGAAGATGAAGTTGCCATTTATTGTGTTAATGTTCAATGTCCGGCACAGATAAAGGGACAGATTGAGCATTTTGCATCGAGAGGTGCAATGGATATCGAGGGCTTAGGGAAATCGCTTATTGATCAGTTTGTTGATTTAAAACTTCTCAATTCTTACGCCGATATTTATACTTTATACAAAAAAAGAGATGAACTGATTTCAATTGAAAGATTGGGTGAAAAAAGTGTTGATAATTTACTTGAAGCAATTGAAAAAAGTAAAAATAAACCATTTGAAAAAGTATTATTTGCTTTGGGAATAAGATACATTGGTGCAGGAGCTGCTCAAAAACTTGCAAAAGCTTTCAAAGATGTCGATAATTTAATTTCTGCAACTAAGGAACAAAAAATAGAGGTTAATGACATTGGTCCGAGCATTGCATCAAGTATTGAATTATATTTTAGTAATAAAAAAAATAAATCAATGGTTGATTTATTAAAAGCCGCTGGTTTAAGGTTTAAAGTTGATTTAGATGAATCGATTTCTGAAAATTTAGCTGGAAGTACTTTTGTACTAACTGGTAGTTTAGAAAAATTTACACGTGAAGAAGCAAAAATCGAGATTGAAAAAAGAGGTGGCAAAGTTAGTTCTTCTATTAGTTCCAAAACTAGTTTTGTGCTTGCCGGAGAAAGTGCAGGTTCTAAACTAGAAAAAGCTGAAAAATTAAATATAAAAATTATTTCTGAAGAGGAATTTATAGCAATGTTAGGAAACTGAATCAGTGTTTGATGAATATAAAAATAAAATGGGTTATTATATTTTTAAAAAGAAAATGTTAAAACATAATAACGTTTCTTATTCATTTAAGGATTTCATTGAAAACTCGATTAATTATGTTCTTATTATGCCTCTTAATGATCTAGATTTCAATAATGGTTTTGATGTTGCAAAGTACTTTAGAATTCATAAAAAAAATGTAACCTTACTAATTCCTGAGCATAAAGTTAATTCTATTAATATTTCCAGTCATTACGACAATATAAGTTACTCTATAGAAGATATTACAAATTTTGGATTACCTACAAAATCTTACATTCATAAATTAGATGAATATAAATTTGATGTTTTAATTGATTTGGAGAGAGAGGATAACTTGTTTTTAGCGGCTGTCACAAGCTTGATCACCGCAAAGTATAAAGTAGGATTTAAGAAAGCGGAAATTGATAATCTCTATAATTTCCAACTGGTAAATACGAAAATAAATTCTGAAATATCATACAGAAATTTGTTAAATTCGCTTAAGATGTTTTAAAAAATTGCTTAGAATTTTCAATTATTTAACAATTAATAATGAACGACGACATAAATTTTGAATTTAAAAAAGATGGTGATGTAGCAATATTTAAATTGTTAGAACCATCTTTTGATGCATCAATTGCCGGATTAGTGAAAGGTGAACTTTCAATCCTTTTATCTGCAGAAGATGTAAGTAAATTAGTTTTTGATCTCTCTGAAATTGAATATTGTGATAGTTCGGGTTTAAGTGCTATTCTTTTATCTTTTAGAATTTTACAATCGAATGATGGTCATATTAGACTAGCCGCATTGCAGAAAAATGTAAAAACATTAATTGAAATATCACAATTGAATAGGGTCCTACCAATAAAAGAAACCGTTGAAGAAGCCGTCAATGAGTTAAAAGCAATATAGGTTTTTTTGTGGATAAAACTTTTGATTATGTAATCATTGTAGCATTTTTAATTGGTGTTGCATTATTCGGAATATTTAAAGGAGGAAAGCAGAAATCCATTGAAGATTACTTCATGGGTTCAAAATCAGTCCCTTGGTGGGCAGTCTGTTTTTCAATTGTTGCTGCTGAAACTAGTACACTTACTTTTATTTCAATTCCGGGATTAGCATATTTAACAAATCTTAATTTTTTGCAAGTTACGTTCGGCTACTTGATAGGCAGAATTATCATTGCTAATTTTTTCTTGCCCTCTTACTTTACAGGCGAACTTAACACAGCATATGCATATCTAGAAAATAGATTTGGACACAAAACTAGATCCCTTTCATCTATAGTTTTTTTATTTACAAGAACTGCTGCAGATGGAGTTAGATTATTTGCGACTGCAATTCCATTAAAATTAATGATGGATATCAATTATCCAACGGCAATTGCCATTATAGCAATTATTACTTTAGTCTACACAATTACAGGTGGTGTAAAAGGAATTATTTGGGTTGATGTTTTGTTAATGTTTATTTATTTGGGCGGAGCATTACTAGCAGGGTATTTTCTTCTAACCGAATATTTACCTCATGGATTTAATTCAATTATTACTGCTGCTCAACCTGCAGGTAAATTAGAAATTTTTAATTTTGGTTTTGGCTCAACACTTACTGATTTTTTTAGGGACCCCTATACTTTGATAAGTGGACTTTTAGGCGGTGCATTTTTATCAATGGCTTCTCATGGCACTGATCAGCTAATTGTTCAAAGATTACTAAGCACAAATAATTTACGACAAGCACAAAAAGCTATTATTGGAAGTGGGATATTAGTAATTCTTCAATTTGTAATTTTCTTATTAGTTGGTGTTGCTCTTTATGCATTTTACGGTCCATTAGAAATTAGGTCCGATGAGATTTTCCCCAAATTTATTATCGAAAATCTACCGTCGCCATATTCAGGAATAATAATTGCCGGATTATTTGCAGCAGCAATGTCGACTTTAGCAGGATCAATTAGTTCGTTATCTTCATCAACTATGCTGGATTTATATGATCCATTTCATAAGGATAGAGATAAAACTAAAGATCTTAAGGTTTCAAGAATGTTTACTGTTATGTGGGCATTTCTCCTGGTTCTATCGGCAATTTTCTTTATGAACTCGCCTCAAACTGTTGTTGAGCTGGCATTGAGCATTGCCTCATTTACTTATGGCGGTCTACTCGGAACCTTTATGCTCGGTCTTTTTGTCAAAAATGCAAAGCAAGAAGATGCGCTAGCAGGTTTTACTTCTGGTATTTTTGTCATGATAACTGTAATTTCTTTAAATTTAGTTGCTTGGACTTGGTTTACTCTAGTTGGAGTTATTACAACAATGGTAATTGGAACTCTTTTAACATACTTGAATAAGAGATAAAGTATTCACTAGTTTTACTTCTGGGTTAAAATGTTAGATGAAAAAAAATTAAAAAATCTAAAATTTATTTTATTTGATCTCGATGGAACTTTGTTAAATAAATATGGTGAAATAGGAGAAAAATCGAAAGAGTATATCCACGAGCTTAAGCAAATGGGTATGAAGTTTTCTTTTGCAACCGGCAGGCTTCATAACTCTATTACGGAATATGCCTCAGAGCTTAGTTTAGATTGCCCTCTTATTTCTCTTGATGGTGCGACAATAAAGAGTTATCCTGCGAATAAAATTATTTATGAATCTTTCATAAAAAATAAATATGTTGAGAGAGCCATAAAAATGGCGAATGAGGGATTATTGAAAATTACACTTAGTCATGATGAAGCAATTTATTATACTGCCAACAATTCGCTTGTTGCACAGTTGATGGATAAGTATGATGCTAAGTTTGAAGAGATCGACGCTTATGAAAATTATATTGACCGCACTTTAGAAATTATTATTTGTGGAGATTATAAGAAATCCGTAAAATTAATTGAACAAAAAATGCAGTTTCCAAGTGCTTTTGGTTTAAAGACATCTTTTTATAAATCTCAAGATCAAGATGGTGTTTATTTCTTAGAAATCAGAAATAGAAATTGTTCAAAAGGTGATGGATATTTAAAGCTGCTAAAGAATTTAAATATTAATATTAAAAATACTGCAGTCATGGGCGATTGGTATAATGATCGATCTTTATTCAGAACAAAAGCTCTTAAAATTGCAATGGCCAATGCAGTTACAGAAATTAAAGAAATGTCAGATCATATTACTGAGAGAACTAACGACGAGGATGGAACGGCAGAGTTTCTCGAAATGGTATTGAAAGCTAAAAAGGTATAAAGTGTCTAGTAAAGATTTAAGGGAAAAGTTAAAATCTAACTCTAAGTTAAGAGTATTCATTGTTATTTTGGGAACTCTATTAATTGCAGCAATGTTTCCTCGAGGCGAATCGCTTGAATCAGATGTAACAGTTGGCTCCATTTGGATTCAAGATGATTTAATTGCTTCTATGCCATTCGAAATTTTGAAAGACCCCGAAACTTTTAGAATCGAAAAACTTCAAGCTGCCGAAAAAGTTAATCCGGTATTTGAAATTGATAATACTGTGGAAAAGTCGGTCATTGATTCAATCAAAGCATTTAACTTACATCTTCAAAATAAACTAGATGAGCAGCTAAAACAGAACATAAAAGATAACTCCATTTCGTTTCTCTCCGATGGATCAATTGAAAAACTTAGAAACATAAGAAAATATGAAAATTCTCTCTCTGTTAGTTTTAATAATTCTCTTAATAAAATATTTAAGAATATTCTTGCTCTCACTGAAGAGATTTACAGTAGAAAATTTTTAGATGTTAATTATGAAGAAATCAAAAAAGATTCGATTGCGATTAGAGATGGAAAATTTGAGAACTTGATACCCAAACGAAGGTATTTAGATAAAGCTGGTAATGACGAAAGAGTTGATCGGCTTATTCAAAAATACTTAAGGAATGATTTAAGTATCTATTCAGTTTATAGAGAATATATTGATCATTTTATTGAACCGACAATTAATTACAAGTCTGAACAAACTAGAGCAGAAATTCTTTTAGCTGAAGATAAAGTCTCTAGAAATATAGGCTTGGTTGAAGAAGATGAAAGGATTGTAGCAAAGCATAATAGAATTACTCCGGAGATAAAACTAAAGATTGATTCCTATCGTATAGCAAAAGGTGAGGAAATTGGGCCATTCACAAAAATTTTACAGAGCCTTGGTAAATTTCTACATGTTCTTATTCTGATTAGCTTATTTAGCATCTATATATTTTTATTTAGAAAGAAAATTTATGGTGATAACTCAAAAATATTTTTAATTGCCTTAGTGATGCTATTAATAAGTTTTATTGCTTTTCTTATCAACCAAATTAATGTAAATGCACCAATTGAATTGTTGATTTTAGTTCCTGTTGTTTCAATGCTTCTTACCATATTTTTCGATTCTCGAATTGGTTTTTACAGCACTGTTGTAATGGCTTTGATAATCGGGGGATTAAGAGGGAATGACTATGCATTATCAGTAATGAATCTATTGGCCGGCGCACTAGCAACTTATACAGTAAGAGACATTAAAAATAGAAATCAAATATTCCGCTCATTTTTATTTATTCTGCTTGGCTACGTTGTAAGCATAGTGGCATTTGGGATGGAAAGATTTGCCCCTTGGGAAGAAATTTTAATTCAGTGCGGATTTGCTGCCTCAAATGCATTGTTTAGCCCTGTTCTAACTTATGGCTTAATTATTTTCTTTGAAAAAATATTTAAGATAACAACAGAAATAACATTACTTGAACTGACCGATTATAACGCACCTCTTCTTAAAGATTTGGCAAAACATGCCCAAGGTACGTTTAATCATTCACTTACGATGGGTAATATGGTTGAAAGTGCTGCCCAAGAAATTGGTGCAAATCCACTATTAGTGAGGGTTGGCGCACTTTATCATGATGTTGGCAAATCATTAAATCCCAGTGCTTTTGTAGAAAATCAGATGGATAATTATAATATGCATGATGATTTGACTCCGGAAGAAAGTGCTGCAACAATTATTGAGCATGTTCCCGAAGGAATAAAATTAGCAGAAGAAGCTAATTTGCCAGCGGAAATAATTGATTTTATTGCAACTCATCATGGTACACTTTTAGTTTTATTCTTTTATGAAAAAGAGATTGAAGAAAAAGGTAAAGAAAACGTAAAAATAGAAAAATACAGATATCCCGGACCTAAACCATTTACAAAAGAAACTGCATTGTTGATGCTTGCAGATGCATCCGAATCAGCGGTGAGGGCAATGACTGAACCGACACCGGAAAAAATTGAGAATGTAGTTACTAACATAATTAACAGCCGACTCAAAGATGGTCAGTTAGAAGAATCTCCCTTAACATTTTCTGATCTTACTAAAATTAAACGTTCTTTCTGTACTACTTTATTAGCACTGCATCACAAAAGAATTAGATACCCGAAGCAAGATGAACTAGAAAGTGAAATCAGTGAAAAATCTGAAGAGTAATGCTTGAATTTTTAAAAGAATATTTATCACTTCTTAAAGTTGAAAAAAACCTTTCTGAAAACTCAATTAGCTCTTATCAATCAGACTTAATTAAATTATTTGATTTTTTAGAATCTGAAGAGATTAACGATTTGAATGCTGTAAAGTATAAGCACCTCACAATGTATTTTGAATTGCAAAGAGATGAGGGAATCAATTCAGCTACTGTAGGTAGATATGCTTCCTCAATTAAAGGCTTTTTTTTATTTATGCTTCAAGAAGGCTATGTTGAAAAAAATCCGGCTATAAATTTAAAGTCTACAAAAATAGCAAGGGGCTTGCCAACTGTTCTTTCATTTGATGAAGTAGAAAAAATATTAGATTTGCCAAATACAAATGATAAACTTGGGCTAAGGGATAAAGCAATTTTAGAACTTTTGTATTCTTCGGGGCTGAGAGTTTCGGAGCTTTTAAACTTAAAAATATCCGATTTATTTTTTGATGATGAGGTAATAAGAGTTTTAGGCAAAGGTTCTAAACAACGAATTGTTCCAATTGGAAAAAGCGCAATAAATTGGATAACTGAATATTTAAGGAAAGTTAGACCATTGCTTGAGAAAAGAGCAAAAAGCGGAAATTTAATTTTCTTAAATTCAAAAGGTTCTAAGCTGTCTAGAATGTCAATTTGGAAAATAGTAAAGAAATACTCCGAAGAAGCTAAAATTGAAAAGGAAGTTCACCCTCATACTTTTCGACATTCATTTGCTACACATTTGTTAGAAGGAGGGGCTGATTTGCGTGCAGTTCAAGAAATGCTTGGTCATTCAGATATTTCAACAACACAAATTTATACTCATATTGATAGAGAATATGTTAAACAAATTCACAAAGATTTTCATCCAAGAGGTTAACATTGCCGGAAATTCAAATTAGTCAGAAATTAATATTATTGCTTTACTTCTTGCCGATCTTTCTAATTTCACTGAGCATACATGAATTTGCCCATGCAGCACTTGCATATAAGTTTGGAGACAACACTGCGAAAAATCAAGGAAGGTTAACACTGAACCCAATTAAGCATCTTGATTTAGTTGGGAGTATTATCATGCCTATTCTGGCATTCACATCTGGATTTATGCTGATTGGCTGGGCGAAGCCGGT
>CAYXXW010000003.1:0-4976 GCA_964469115.1 uncultured Melioribacteraceae bacterium | reverse complement strand
TCACACATATTATATGATATATTCCCGAATAAATATACTGCTAAATTTTTAAGAATGGGAATTTACGGGACATTACTACTCTTCGCTTTTATTTACAGTCCACTTTGGGCAGTATTTGTTAATTTAGTAAATTGGTTAACTGGCTTCTTTAAAGTCGCTTGATTTATTATTTTTATAAATTATTCGTTTAATAATTGTAGAACTATTTTTTTGATCTAAATTTGGTTATCAATAGATGAAAATAAGCGGATTTTCTTTTGTACGGAATGGAATTTCACTTTACTATCCGGTAGTTGAGTCAATAAAATCAATACTTCCCATTGTGGATGAATTTATTATTGCAGTTGGAAAAAGTAGTGAAGATGATTATACTCGTGCAAAAATTTCTGAAATCGGAGACCCAAAAGTTAAAATTATTGACACAGTTTGGGAAGAAAAATATTTTAAGAAGGGAATTATTAATTCCATGCAAACTGATATTGCAATGAAACAGTGTTCAGGAGATTGGCTTTTTTACTTGCAAGCTGATGAAGTTGTTCACGAAAAATATCTGCCAAATATAGTAAAACGTTGTGAACAATTATTAAATGATGTAGAAATTGAGGGATTACTTTTTAGATACAAACATTTTTGGGGAGACTATCTTCATTACCAAAATGGGCATGGCTGGTATCCCAATGAAATTAGAATTGTTAGAAATTTACCGGAGATACACTCATGGCAAAGTGCTCAATCCTTCAGAAAGTTTGAGTATTATGATAATCCACGTCAAGAGAATGGTCATTCAAAATTAAATGTTGCACAAGTTGATGCAGAAATTTATCACTATGGGTGGGTGCGCCCTCCACATTTAATGCAGAATAAAAAACGTGCTTTGGATTCTGTACATTGGGGTTTGAATAAAGCAAAAAATTATTATGATAAAGCTCCCATTGAATTTGATTACGGACCTTTGAATTTAATCTCAGAGTTTAATGAAACCCATCCTGCAGTAATGAAAGAAATGATGTCTAAATTTAATTGGGAAGATAAACTTCAAAAATCCGGTATGCCCAATAAATATAGAGAACCGCACAAGCATGAAAAACTATTTGTCAGATTTCTGTCTTTCATAGAAAAACATTTTAGGGGCAGAAAGCAAATAGGCGGATTTGAAAATTATAATTTGTTAAAAAAATAACAATTTTTATGAAGTGCAGACTTTGCAATAATAAAGCCCAAGAAATATTTGATGCTACAGTTCTAGACAAGTATAATATAAAATATTTTTTATGCCCTAATTGTAATTTACTTCAGACGGAAGAACCTTATTGGCTTGAAGAAGCTTATGATGATTCAATAAATGATACTGACGTTGGATTGCTTGGTAGAAATAATCAATTTGCAGATAAGGTAAAAGTATTACTTTATTATTTATTTGAAAGAAATGGAAAGTTTTTGGATTATGCTGGTGGTTATGGAATTTTTACTAGATTGATGCGCGACATTGGTTTTGACTTTTATTGGCAAGATCCATACACAGAAAATTTATTCGCTAAGGGTTTTGAATATAATAGCAATAATTCTAATATAGAACTTATTACCACATTTGAAAGTTTTGAACATTTTGTAAATCCTCTTGAAGAAATCAAGAAGATTGCTGAAATCTCTAAAAATATTATTTTTTCAACAACCGTGATTCCTCAACCGGTTCCAATGCCGAATGATTGGTGGTATTACGGGTTAGAGCATGGACAGCATGTTTCATTATATTCAAAGAAAACTCTTAATTTTATTGCAGCAGAGTTGGGGCTTAAGTTTTATTCATGCAGCAAGAACTTACATTTATTTACAGAAAAAAATATTAATAATTATTTCTTTGAAACTTTATTTAAGAAAAGTAAATACTTTGGTAAGTCAGTAAACAAGAAAATGAAATCAAAAACATTTTCTGATTCGCGTATGATTTTAAATAGCAATAAATAGTTTTATGAAAGTATTTTATGATTATCAAATATTTGCTTTACAAAAATATGGTGGAATTTCCAGATATTTTTATGAATTGATGAATCAATTTAATAATATGCAAGATATTGAATTCGAGTTTCCTCTTTATTTTTCAAATAATGAACATGTTAGAGATGCTAAATTTTCCTCACATAAAACTTTCTTTCCCAATCTAGTTCTGGGTTTTAAAAATAGTTATACCAAACATTTGAACTTTAAGAATAAAGAAGCTAATTTATCTGCAATTGCTAAGCAAAATTTTGATTTACTTCACCCAACTTACTATAGCCAATACTTTTTATCTGAGTTAGGCGATAAGCCGTTTGTGATTACAATTCATGATATGACTTACGAAACATATTCAGAGGAATTTAAGAGAGAAAATAAAACAGCAGAAGAAAAAAAGATTCTCGCTCAAAAGGCGGCTAAAATTATTACTGTTTCTGAAAATACTAAGAAGGATGTAATAAAATATTATAATATTGATGCTGACAAAATTTCAGTGACACATCTTGCAAGTTCAATAAAATATACGAATAATAAAAACC
Organism: uncultured Melioribacteraceae bacterium; assembly: GCA_964469115.1. Lineage (GTDB taxonomy): Bacteria > Bacteroidota > Ignavibacteria > Ignavibacteriales > Melioribacteraceae. The sequence goes on along the minus strand of CAYXXW010000003.1, from coordinate 2,442 downwards.
TAAGAATAAAATTACCTAATAAATACTTTCTATATGTGGGAAACAGAAAAGCATATAAAAATTTTTCTACTTTCATTAAAGCATTCAGCTTAATACGAAAAGAAATTAATGATATGTATCTCGTTTGTGCCGGTGGAGGAGTATTTTCGAAAAGAGAGAAACATTTGCTTAAAGAATACAATGTGATTGATAAAGTTTTATACTTTAATATAAATGATGAGAAGCTTGGCTATCTTTACACCAATGCCATCGCATTTGTTTTCCCTTCATTATACGAAGGATTTGGAATACCAATATTAGAAGCATTTGAATGCAACTGTCCGGTTTTAGCAAGTAATGTTTCTTCATTGCCGGAAGTTGCTGGAAACGCTGCATTGTTTTTTGATCATGAAAGTGAAATCTCCATAAAAAATGAAATGATGAAAATATTAACTGATGAAGAATTGAGAAAAAGTTTAATCGTTGCCGGTAGTGAAAAAGTTAAAGAGTATTCTTGGGAAAAAACTGCATTGAAAACCAAGACTATTTATGAAAGTGTATTGTAAATTAATAAGATACTCGAACTGAATGGAAGTTAATCCCAAAATATCTGTTATAACTGTCTGTAAAAATTCTGCCGATACAATTTACAAGTGCATTGATAGTATTGTCAATCAGACATACAAGAATATTGAGTACATTATTGTTGATGGAGTTTCTACTGATAATACGCTCGAGGAAATTCAAAATTTTGGTCAAAAAATAACAAAGGTCATAAGTGAACCCGATAATGGAATTTTTGATGCGATGAATAAAGGGATTTCTGAAAGTACCGGTGATTATATTCTTTTCCTTAATGCAGACGATTATTTTATTTCGCCTAACACACTTAGTTATGCGATTAATTTTATTGTGAGTGAGGTAAAATCTAAATTTGATATTTATTATGGTAAGGTATTGATATTGAATGATAAATCTGGTGTTGGTAATATATGGAATGCTGCAAAGCCTTCAAGATTTTCAATATACAGAGCATCATTGCCGCATCCGGCAACAATTTATAATAAGGATGTTTTTGAAAAATGCGGTGTATTTAATACAACGTATAAAATTGCCAGCGACTACGAATGGTTTGTGCGGGCGCTAGTAAAATATAAATTGAAGTTTATCAGGACTGATTTAATTATAAGTGTTTTTAGCAAAGGCGGGATCTCAACAAAAAAAGATCATAGTAGCTTAATTGAAAAAGAAAAAGAGAGAGTAAGAAAATCTTACTTCAGTTTATTAGAAAGAATGTATTATAATTTCAGATGGTTTTTAAAGAAAAACTTATTTTAATTTGCACCTAATGACTAATTAATGCTAAAAGTATCAATAATATTAATTGTATATAATAGATCAGATTTATTAAAAAAATCTTTGCAATCGTTAAATACTCAATCACATTTGCCTGATGAAGTGATTGTCACGGATGATGGATCAGATGAAGATATTTTAAGCATATTAAAAATCTTATCTGGTAAAGTGAAATTTAAACTGAAATATGTTAAGCAAGAGAATAAAGGTTTTCGTGCAGCCAAAGCTCGTAATAACGGCGTCAGACTTGCCGAAAATGATTATTTAGTATTTTATGATCAAGATATTATTGGCACACAAAACTATCTAAAGACATATGTTGATCATGCTAATGAATCAAAATTTATTGTATCATATCCGGTTAGACTTAGTGACGAACAATCACAACTCGTTGATGATATTATAATCAGTTCATCGAATTATTTGCCAATTCTTAAATTGGGACAAAAAGTAAAAATTAAAAAGCAATATTTTAAAGATCACTTTGAATACTTTAAGAAAAATATTGGATTGAGTAAAAGAGGTCCAAAATTAAGAAGTGGAGTTTTTTCGATTCATAAAAGTAATTATATAAAGGTAAACGGATTTGATGAAAAATTTATTGGCTGGGGAAATGAGGATGATGATTTGGGTAAAAGATTATATCAAGCCGGAATCTCTGGGTATAATCCTTTTTTTAATGAATATCCGCTTCACCTTTATCATAAGCCATTTCATAAAAGTGGTGAAAGGTTAAATGAAAAATACGCTTCTCGAAAAAGAAATATAATTTCTGAAGGTGAATTCTACTGTGAATATGGTATTAATTCTGAGCAAACTGAGAAATTAGAAGTAGTTCTGTTATAGTTTGGGTATAAGATGAAATGTAGATTATGCGACAGTGGCAATTTAAGACTATATTATACACAGGGTAATAATTCTGAATACAAATTTTATAAATGTAATAATTGTGATTTGGTTAATTATGATTTAGCAGAAAGATTGGATCAAAGTAAATATAGTTATGAATATATTAGTCCGGAAGATGAATCGCATAAACAAAATAGGATACTAACAAAATCATATAATTTTATTAAAAAGCATTTGCCTAGTAAAGGGAAGTTGTTA
>CAYXXW010000002.1:0-39194 GCA_964469115.1 uncultured Melioribacteraceae bacterium | reverse complement strand
TCAGCAAAATATGAAACGAATTAGATAGATGAATACATTAATCAAAATGGCATGGAGGAACATTTGGCGTAATAAAAAGCGTACTTTGTTGACCATGTTCTCAATTTTCATGGCTGTATTTTTATCATTATTTACTCGTTCAATGCAAGTCGGTTCATACGCTAATATGATTACAAATGCAGTGAAGCTCTCAACAGGTTATATACAAATCCATGCAAAAGATTACTGGGAGAATAAATCTATAAATGAAACTTTTGTGGAATCTAAGTTTATTAATGATATTCTCGATAAAGATGAGAACATTACATATAAAATCCCCCGACTAGAATCTTTCGCACTAGCATCTTCCGGTGAACACACAAAAGGAACTTTAGTAATTGGAACTGATCCAGTGGTAGAAGATGAACTGAATAAATATTCTGAAAAGATTATACGCGGTGAATATTTAATCTCTACTGATAAAGCTGTTCTGGTTGCCGAAAAATTAGCAGAATTCCTAGGTATAGATGTTGGTGACTCCTTGGTTATGCTGGGACAAGGATACCATGGAATAACCGCAGCTGCCAAATATCATATAAAAGGTATTATAAGCTTACCAATCCCACAATTAAATAGTCAAATGGTAGTGCTGCCTCTGGAAGAATGTCAGTATTTTTATGCTGCGGAAAATAGATTGACCTCAATTTCAATAATGTTAGAAGATGCTGAAAAATTAGATGATTCAATTGAGAAAATAAAATCTGAATTGAACGATTCATATGAGGTAATGGCTTGGCAAGAGATGAACAAAGAAATGGTACAATCAATTGAAGCAGATAATGTGGGCGGTATAATCATGCTTGGAATTTTATATATAGTTATTGGTTTTGGCGTCTTTGGAACAGTGATGATGATGACTATGGAAAGAAGAAAGGAATTCGCAGTAATGATTTCAGTTGGTATGCACAAAATTAAATTACTGCAAGTAGTAGCTTGGGAAACTGTTTTAATTGGATTTGTCGCTATAGTATTGGGTATTGCTGTTTCCTATCCATTTCTCTATTATTTATCACTTAATCCAATTCCGCTTACAGGAGAAATTGCAAAATCAATGGAAGCCTTTGGGGCAGAACCGATTCTCCCCTTTTCAGTTAATCCAAAAATTTTCATAAATCAAACACTATCTGTTATTGCAATTGCTGTTGTTGCTGTATTATATCCACTTTCAGTGATATTAAAATTTGATGTGCTTAAAGCAATGAGGAGTTAAGATGTTATTTTTATTGGCGTGGAAAAATGTTTGGCGCAATAAATTACGAAGCCTTATAGTTATACTCTCAATTGTTATTGGTTTATTGGGAGGCTTATTTTATCTTGCCTTTTCCAATGGTATGGTTCAGTATCAGATTGGAGCTTCAATACATACCGAGATAGCAAATATTCAAATACATAATCCTAAATATCTTATTAACAATGAAATAAAATTTTCAATTTCATCATCAGAAGAAAAAATAAAAAAAATAAATTCGCTTGAGACTGTTGAAGGAGCAAGCGCCAGAATTAAAAGCATGGTAATGATTAGTTCAGCAGCTACTGGTACTGGAATTTCTTTAAACGGAATTAATGTTGATCAAGAAAAAAATGTTTCGGATCTGCATACCAAAATTATTGACGGAGATTATTTTCAGACGAAAATTCGAAATCCAATGGTGATTGGTGAAAAGCTAGCTAATAAACTTAAGGTAAGAGTAAAATCCAAAGTTGTAGTTACAACTCAGGATATGTCAGATAACCTGACTTATGGTTCGTTTAGGGTAGTTGGAATCTATAGAACTCATAATACTATGTTCGATTTAGCGAATGCTTTTGTGCTGAAAGAAGATATGGCAGAACTAATTCAGTTTGATACAACTCAAACTTCACAAATATCAATATTGCTCACTCACAATGATTTTACAGATCAAACACAAAAGGAAATCAAATCAATTTTTATGGATGAAATAAATTCTGAACAAATAACAGTGCGCACTTGGAAAGAAATTTATCCAGTATTAAAAATGCTTAATGATATGACCCTTCAATTTACATTAATTTTTGTCATTATAATTTTGGTCGCCCTCAGTTTTGGAATAATAAATACAATGCTAATGGCAATTATGGAAAGAGTTCGGGAAATAGGAATGCTAATGGCTATTGGAATGAGTAAAATAAATGTTTTTCTAATGATAATGCTGGAAACCGTTTTCCTATCAATGACAGGAGGTATACTGGGATTACTAATTAGTTGGATAGTAGTTTCGATTACTAATACTACTGGCATTGACCTTTCATCGGTTGCTGAAGGTTTGAATGCTATTGGCTATAGTTCTTTTGTTAAACCCGAGCTAGGAATATTCTTCTACTTCTTGATTGGAGCAATGGTAATAATGACTGCGATTTTGGCATCAATTTTTCCTGCAAGAAAGGCACTAAAATTAAAACCATCTGAAGCAATAAGACAAGATGTTTAGATAGAATATAACGAGAAGGTAGAAGGTAGAAAATATTGCATATGATTACTTTAATCAAAATGGCATGGCGAAATATCTGGCGAAATAAGAAGAGAACAGTTTTAACTATGTTCTCAATTATTCTAGCCATTTTTCTATCATTATTTACTCGTTCAATGCAAATGGGTACTTTCGGCAGTATGATCGACAACTCAGTTAAATTATCTACTGGCTATATTCAAATTCATAATCAAGGCTATTGGGAAAATAAATCAATCAATGAAACCTTTGAAGAATCTAAAAACATTACCAATATTCTGAATTCAAATGAAAATATATCCTTTCATTTGCCCAGGCTAGAATCTTTTGCTCTTGCTTCATCGGGAGAACATACAAAAGGAACCATGGTAACAGGCACAATCCCCGAACTTGAAAATGAATTGAATAAACATTCCGACAAAATTATAAGGGGTGAATATTTAAAAACAGGCGATCGATCAATTCTGCTGGGCGATGAATTAGCCGGTTACTTGAATGTAGATGTTGGCGATACACTAATTCTTTTAGGACAAGGTTATCATGGTGTTACAGCTGCTGCACAATACCCAATTAAAGGAATTTTAAGATTTCCCATCCCGGATTTTAACCGGCAGTTGGTCCTAATGCCCTTAGAGGAATGTCAGTATTTATTTGCTTCGGAAAACAGATTAACATCGATCTCAATCATGCTTGAGGATCCAGAGTTGTTAGATGAAACTACCGAAGAAATAAAAGCCTGTCTAACTAATAAATACGAGGTGATGACCTGGGAAGAAATGAATAAAGAGTTGGTTCAGTTTGTTGATGCTAAGGTGGTGGGTGGAAAAATAATGCTTTCGATACTTTACATAGTTGTTGGTTTTGGTGTTTTTGGTACTGTTATGATGATGACAATGGAAAGAAGGAAAGAATTTGCAATTATGGTTTCAATAGGGATGAAAAAAATTAAACTGTTAACAATGGTTTTCTGTGAAACTTTGTTAATTGGACTTGTAGCAGTTATACTGGGCTTAATAATCACTTACCCATTGATCTCATACCTTGCCGATAATCCAATTCAGCTTACCGGGGAATTTGCAAAATCCATGGAATCTGTAGGGGCTGAGCCTGTCATGCCCTTTATTGATAAGCCAATTATTTTTATTAACCAAACTGCGTCTGTCATTTTTATTGCATTGATCGCCATAATCTATCCACTGTTTTTTATAATCAAATTTAATGTTCTTAAAGCAATGAGAAACTAATACAAGTATTAAATGAAAATATAGGAATTAGAAATGAGTATCATTAAAACAAAAGACCTGAATAAAATTTATGATGCAGATACAATACCTGTTCATGCAGTGAATGATGTAAACCTAGAATTTAATGAGGGTGAATTTACGGCAATAATAGGTCCCTCCGGGTGTGGTAAAACAACATTGCTGAACTTATTGGGAGGATTAGATACTCCAACCAGTGGTGAAGTTATTATTGATGGAATAAATATTACTAAATTAAATTCAAGAGAAATAATTGATTTTAGACTTCGAAATATTGGTTTTGTTTTTCAGGCATATAATTTGGTCCCTGTTTTAACCGCAAAGGAGAATGTGGAGTTTATCATGCAACTACAAGGAGTTTCTAAAGAGAAAAGGGAAATCAGAGTATTGCAGCTATTTGAACAAATCGGATTGAGTGATAGATTAAATAACCGTCCGGGGAAATTATCTGGCGGCCAGCAGCAGAGAGTTGCTGTTGCAAGAGCATTAGCTTCAAAACCAAAATTTATTTTGGCTGATGAACCAACGGCAAATCTAGATTCAAAATCAACAAACAACTTATTGGATATAATGCTTAGATTAAACGAATCTGAAAAAACTACGTTTATTTTTTCAACACATGATTCGCGTGTAATTAATAGAGCGAGAAGGTTAGTAACTTTAGATGATGGTAAAGTAGTTGATGATAAGTAAAATGAATTTTAGTTTAGTTCACATATCACAAAAATTTCTATTAATACTTTTTTTTATTTCATCAGTGTTATTTTCACAGTCCAATATTGATTTGAACGGATATGCACAAAACATGCAGACAGCATGGGCGCCAAAAGGAGATCAAGAATTAGTTCTCTCTAACTCTATTACTAACAGAATTAATTTTTCCTGGTATCCCCATCAAGATTTAACATTTCGATTTGGCCTGCGAAATATTTTTGATTATGGTCAGTTTGTTTCAATGGTTCCTTTTTATTCTAAATTCGCCACACAAGATGCCGGATATGCTGATTTAACGGAAGAGATTACTTCAGGGAAATCATATATTTTATATTCTAATATTGACCGGCTAAATCTAACATTTACTTATGATAAATTAGAATTGCAGATAGGCAGACAAAGAGTAAACTGGGGAATTAATTCTGTCTGGACACCCAATGACATTTTTAATTCTTCTTCATTTATCAATTTTGATTACTTAGAAAAACCCGGAAGTGATGCTGTAAGACTTCAATATTATTTAGATTTCGCAACTTCAATCGAATTAGTTTCTAAACTAGATTATGATGATAATTTAACTTTAGCCGGCAGATTCAAGTTCAATAAATGGAACTATGATTTTCAATTTTTGGGCGGACTTTCTAACGTAGATTATATTTTTGGTGTCGGTTGGGCTGGTGACATTTACAAAGCCGGATTTACCGGAGAATTTACTTATTTTAAAAACAGAGATGATGAACTAAATTCTGAAGAACAATTTGTCTCCAGCATTGGTGCAAATTATACTTTTACAAATGGTTTATTTATCTTATCTGAATTTTTATATAATAGTGTTGGTAAAACTGGTAAAGTAAATTTATTAAACAATATTTTCAATATGGACTACTCAGCAAAACAATTATCTCCAGCTCGTTACTCAATATTCGCACAAGCGGCTTATCCAATAACTCCTCTCCTTAATTCCTCATTTGCTATAATATTAAATCCCTCTGATCGCTCAATGCTTTTATCTCCAACCTTAGAGTTTTCTCTTAATGAAGATATCTATTTACTGACCTCGGGTCAGTTTTTCTTAGGAGATGATTTTACCGAATGGGGAGGTTATGGACAGTTTTATTACTTAAGAATTAAGTGGAATTTTTAGTTTTTTTTCCGATAATAATCTAAAAAGAGATAAAATATTTATTTTATCCTTGATTTTTAATAAAATATTCCTTATTAATGGGATGTTAACTTAAAGTGATTGCCATAACTTTTTTTATTAAAAAAGGTTACAGATGTTAAAACAAGAAGTAAATATTAGTGCAATCCAGAAAAACTTGCCAAAATTGATGGATTTAGTAATTAAAGGTGACGAAATAATCATTACTAAATCTGATGTTCCAATTGCTAAAATTACACCTATTGAGAACGAAACCATCACCACAAAAAGTGCATTTTTAGCTGCAAGAACAATGGAATTGCAACGATCTTATTTTGGGGAAGCTACTGAAAACTGGTTTGGTTAAAAACTAGTTGCAAATTTATTAGCACTTAATTTAAAGAAATGTTCTAAATAATACTTTATGTATTTTTTAAACTTTAACCAAAAACAATCTTTCCCCTAAAGATAAACTGCCACTGATTATTTTTCAGCTTCCGCATATCTATTTTCTCTCTAAGATTTAATCTATTTATATTATTTTATTCATGAAGAATGGCTATAATTTTTGTAGTTTTCGTCAATATGAAATTGGGTATTAAACGAAAACTATAACTAATGGAAAAACTACGAATTGAATTTGCTACGAGTGAAGATGCTCACATTATTTTGGAGTTTATTAAAAAATTAGCAGAATTCGAAAAATTATCTGACCAAGTTTCTGCAACTGAGGAAAGTTTAAGAAAATCATTATTTGCTGAAAATAGTAACACTGAGGCTTTGATAGGGTATTTTGAAAATCAACCAGTTGCTTTTGCACTCTTCTTTCATAACTACTCTACCTTTTTAGGTAAAAAAGGACTCTACCTTGAGGATTTATTTGTTTTGCCGGAATTAAGGGGAAGAGGTTTTGGCAAATCAATATTAATACACTTAGCAAAATTAGCTCTTGAAAGAGACTGCGGAAGATTAGAATGGTCAGTTTTAGATTGGAACACACCAGCAATAGATTTTTACAAAAGTATTGGTGCTGAGTTAAAAACTGAATGGATTCTAAATAGAATTAGTGGAGAAACCTTAAAGTCCTTATCAAATTTATAAATTAAGAGAAATTAGATGGAAGAAATTAAATCCTTTTTTGAAAACTACCCAATACTATTATCACTTTTACAATTTATTGGCGTAATACTTTTAGCATTATTAGTATACTTGATCGTTAAAAAACTGCTAATTACCGGAATTCACAAAATTGTAAAAAAAACAAAAACAGATATTGATGATATTTTGGTAAGCGATGCAATTCTAAAGAGAATAGCTTATATCGCACCAATTATAGTATTATCTCAGTTTTTATATTTGGTTCCACAGGTTGAGAGTGCTCTGAAGAAGTTTACAGAAATGATAATTCTTATCCTATTCTTAATGATTATTGGCTCACTCATTAATGCCGGTAATGAACTTTACGAGAGATCGAAAAAATATGACCGCCGCCCAATTAAGGGATATCTGCAAATTGCAAAAATTATAATTTACATTTTGGGCGGAATTGCAATTGTTGGACTGTTAACCGGGCAGCAACCTTGGACAATTATAACGGGCGTTGGTGCTCTTTCTGCAATCACAATGTTGATATTTAAAGACACGATATTATCGTTCGTTGCAAGCATTCATATTTCTGCTTATGATTTAGTAAGAGTCGGCGATTGGATTGAAGTCCCAAAATTTAATGCAGATGGAGATGTTCTGGATATTGCACTTCATACTATTAAAGTGCAAAATTTTGATAAAACAATTGTCGTTTTTCCAACTCATGTATTGCTCGAAGAGTCATTTAAAAACTGGCGAGGAATGCAGCAAGCTGGCGGAAGAAGAATTAAAAGATCTATATATATTGATCTTTCCAGTGTAAAGTTTTGTGATGAAAGAATGTTGGAAAAATTCAAGAAATTTAGACTAATAAAAGATTATATTCTTCTCAAAGAGGAGGATATTAAAAAGCACAATGAGAATTTGGGGGTTGATCACGATACAATTTTAAACGGTAGACACCTTACTAATATCGGAACTTTTAGAGAATATCTTAAAGCTTATCTTAAAAACAGAGAAGATATTAACGACGGTTTTACTTTTATAGTTAGGCAGTTAACGCCTGGACCAAGTGGTATTCCAATTGAAATTTATGTTTTTGCAATGACAACAGATTGGGTTAGGTACGAAGAAATTCAAGCTGATATTTTTGATCATATTTTTGCTGTAATAACTGAATTTGAATTAAATGTTTTTCAAAATCCAACAGGTAAAGATTTTAGATCTTTTTCTCAAGATAGTTTTTCTATAGAATCTAAATAGACTAAACAATAGGAGTATGATATGAAGCCATACTTGTTTGAAACGAGATCATTTTTACTTTTCATACTAATTTTGATTAGCACGAAGAATGTAAACGCACAAAATACTTTTACCTTAAAATCTCCAAATAATAAAATCGATGTTGTGTTTTCGTTAATTTTATCTCAACCATACTACCAAGTATACTTTGATTCAATTCTTGTAGTTAATAAATCTACATTAGGGTTTGTTTTTAGAGACGAACCTCCTATGCTTGATAATTTTAGAATATCAAATGTAAAAGAAAATTATTTTAACGAAAAATGGGCAACGGTTTGGGGGACTCAAGATTCAGTGATAAATGAATATAATCAACTGATTATTTCTCTTGAAGAAAAAGATGACTTAGCCAGAAAAATGAATATTATCTTTAAAGTTTATGATGACGGAATTGGCTTTAGATATCAATTTCCTGAGCAGCCCAATATGAATGACGCTGTAATCATGGATGAGCTGACAGAATTTCGACTAACCGGTGATCACAACTGCTGGTGGATTCCCGGTGATTATGACAGTTACGAATATCTCTATAATAACACAAAACTTAGTAAAATTGATTTACGTCCTTACAATTATGAGTCAAGAGGCGACAGACATCAGCCAAATCACAAAGCTGTAAATACTCCAATTACAATGGAAACAAAGGATGGGTTATTCTTAAGTTTTCATGAAGCAAATTTAACTGATTATGCAGGTATAACTTTAGAAGCAAATGAAGATTTATCATTAAAAGTGGATTTAGTTCCTTGGTCCGATGGAACAAAAGTTAAAACCAAGGTGCCATTTAAAACACCATGGCGAACAATTCAAATTTCTATAAGTGCGCAAAATTTAATTGCATCCAATCTAATTATAAACTTGAACGAACCAAACAAACTTGATGACGTTTCTTGGATTGAACCAATGAAATATATTGGTATTTGGTGGGAAATGCATTTGGGTAAAAGTTCATGGAGTATGAATGCGATTGATGGATCATGGGCAAACAATAGCAAGAATCATGGAGCTACGACCTCAAATGCAAAACGCTATATTGATTTTGCATCCAGCAATAATATCAAGGGAATTTTGATTGAAGGTTGGAATACTGGTTGGGAATATTGGGGAGCTGATACTTTAGACTATTTTGATTTTGTTACTCCTTATGCTGATTTTGATATTAAAGAAGTTGTAAAGTATGCAAACGAAAAAGGTGTTGAGATTATTGGGCATCATGAAACTGGCGGGCAAGCGGCTAATTATGAGAAGCATTTGGAGAAAGCATTTTCATTTTATAATAGTATTGGAATTCGTGCCGTAAAAACGGGTTATGCAGGACAAATAATTCCAAAAGGAGAATATCATCATGGGCAGTATATGGTCCGTCATTATAGAAAAGTTTTAGAGACTGCAGCAAAATATAAAATTATGCTAAATGCACACGAACCAATTGCCGCAACCGGATTGAGAAGAACCTACCCGAATATGATGACAAGAGAAGGTGTAAGGGGCATGGAATTTAATGCTTGGAGTGACGGAAATCCACCGGAACATACAACCATTATTCCTTTTACTCGTATGCTTAGCGGACCAATTGATTATACACCGGGAATTTTTGATTTAACTTTTGACAAATATAAAGATAAAGAAAGAGTTTATACTACTCTTGCCAAGCAGCTTGCTTACTATATCATAATCTACAGTCCGATGCAGATGGCAGCAGATCTTCCCGAAAACTACTTGGATAATCCGGCATTTGATTTTATCAGAAAAGTGCCTGTTGATTGGAGCCAATCAAAATATCTCAATTCTAAAATTGGTGATTATGTAACAATTGCCAGAAGGAATGGTGACAATTGGTATCTTGGAAGTATCACGGATGAATTTGCCCGTTCAATAAGTGTTTCACTCTCTTTCTTAGATAGTGATAAAATTTATAAAGCTATAATTTACAAAGACGGGAAAAAGGCGGACTGGAAAACTAATCCTACTGATTTTGAGATTACTGAAGATTATGTTGATAGTACGATGCGGCTAAGATTACAATTGGCTAAAGGCGGTGGACAAGCAATTATTTTTGAACCATTTAAGAATAAATAGAAATGAATTTTAAGAAATTATTTAAAGTACCGAAACCTATCGTTGGGATGGTGCATGTTGATGCCCTGCCCGGAACACCGAAATACAAAGGTGATATAAATAAAATTATTAGCAATGCAATTAGTGAAGCTAAAATTTATTTAGATGCCGGAATAAATTCAATTGCCATTGAAAATATGAATGATGTCCCTTACTTAAATAGAACCGTTGGACCGGAAATAATTTCGATGATGAGTATTATTGCTTATGAAGTTAAAAATAAAACTAATCTGCCAATTGGATTACAAATTTTGGCAGGAGCAAATAAAGCAGCATTAGCCGCTGCCAAATCGGCAGGAATTGATTTTATTAGAACTGAAGGATTTGTATTTGCTCATGTTGCAGATGAAGGAATAATAAATTCAGATGCCGGTGAACTTTTACGATACCGGAAAATAATAGATGCAGAGAATATTTTAATATTTACAGATATTAAGAAAAAACATAGCTCGCACAGTATAACAGCTGATGTTACAATGGAAGAAACAGCAAAAGCTGCTGAGTTTTTTTTGAGTGACGGATTGATTTTAACTGGATCATCGACAGGGAAAGAAGCTGATCTCAATGAGATAAAAGCAGTAAAAAAAGCTTCAACTCTTCCGGTAATTATTGGATCGGGAATTACTGAAAAGAATGTTGAGAATTATCTTCCTTTCTGCGATGCTATGATTGTGGGATCTTATTTTAAGAAGAATGGCAAATGGGAAAACATGGTTGATGGGAAGAGAGTGAAATCATTCATGAAAAAAGTAAATACGTTTAAATAATTCTAAATAGTAACTAATCAAGGTAAAAAGATTCTAATAAATTGAGTCCTTTTATTACTTTGAAGGCGTTAAAAGTAGTTGTTAATACTTCAGTATTAAACTTATCATAAAACTTTATCATTATATCATAATTTCCCTCTTCAATTTCAAATTCACCAACATAACAATAGCCCGGCGTCGTTCTCCATGATCTTAAATCAGCATTTTCAGTAGCATCAACCGCAGCATTAGCTATTCCTACAAGTATGTCGCCTAATATTCCTCCATTAGTTTCTTTTTTAATTGTTCTTCCCAAAGCAGAAGCTCCAATACCTTTAACTAATGCTCTTGTTATCGTTTTAAAATAAATTAGACTTTTCTTAGCTTCAAAAGTCTTAACAGCAACATTATTCATATTTTCAAGCAATTCAAGAGTCCCCAAATTTTTACCGTTAGCAAAAACTTCAATCTTTTGAATAATTGATGAATAGGTTTGTAATTGTGGGAATGCAAATTTAAAGTTCCAGCCATATTTTATTCCGGGGATTGGAATGGGCTGAATATAATAATTTGTAGGATCACTAATAACAATATAATCGTTAAAAGTTGTAATCCTTGCGCCTATGGATTCTTTTGTCGGAGATGTTCCTGTAAATGATATCACATTCAGGAAGGTAGAAGAAGTAATATTTGAATCAAGAATTGCTTTGGGTTTATTAAAATTATAAACATCTGGATAAGTTTCCCATGCTTCATGCAATTTTTCTAACGATATTCTGCTGTTATCATACTCCCCTTCTGCACGGAATATAAGGAAACTTAAATAGTTGGAAAGAACATTATTATAATAATCCAGACTAACTGAATTAATTTTAAATTTCTTGTCATCTGAAGAATTAAGGAGATCAATTTGCTGTTCAAGCTTTATATCAAGTTCTTTTAGCTTATTTGTAATTCGTCTAGTTTCTACATAAGCTCCATCAAAATCATTCAAGTGAAGATAATTAAGTGCTTTGAAGATATTTATATATAAGTCCTCGTAAACTTCCCCACTATAAACAAGTGCATTATCATTAAGCAAGAACGAAAATAATCCTTTAGAAATACTCTTTGTATATAATTCCTCAATTGCATCTTCTGCAAGATCTAACTCTTTGTTACTTTCTTTATAATTGTCCTGATAATGAAATATTATCCCCTTATCAAGATGCAGCAGAACCCTATCTTTATCAGCATATTCACTATTAATCTCTGCTGCATTAATTTTTTCTGCTGCTCCGTTAAAATTTCCAGTTCGCACATCGCTTAGAATCGGTCCATAAAATTCATAGTTAGTTCTTATCGATGCACAACCATGAGAAAGTAATATTATGCTGAGAACTAAAATATATTTCTTATTCATAGTTAAATATGACTGAGCTTATGCGGATCTGTTAAGGGGCATAACTGCCTTGACCAATAAACTTTTTAATTTTCTTATTACCCAGCCAAACTTTTAGATTTTGCTCAATCTCAATAAGTTCTAAGTCTACTTGGTATAGAATTACTTTTTTACCTTCAAATTTATCTTCTATAGAATTAATTACACCAGAAAGCAGAAAATCAGCACCAACTTCTCTATAGAATTTTTTCATTGTTTCTTCAGATGAAAAATCTTGTTGATCTGATCTTTCCTCCCTAACTTGTTCCCTAACGTCTTTCGAAGCAACAAATGAAACTTTTCCGGAATTAATCAATTCTCGTTCTATATCATTAACAAAAACATCAACAACAATATGTTCACTGCTCTTATTTCTAATATTTCCAACTATAACAACAGGTTTCTTACCTTTTGCAGTCAAATAATCTGTCAACCAAGGTCTGCCTAGTACATCATCCACCATAGTTTCCGCTGTTAATCTTGAATCAGTATCGTTCCACTTTCCGCTTAAGTCAACAACTTCTTTAGAATCAATTCTTGATACCTCTCTAGAACTGCAACCAAATAAAAGCACTGTTAGTGTGAATACGCCAATTATTTTACTAAAAAGTCTCATGTCCTTATCTCCTAGTGTATATATGTTTATTAAATCTTTTCAAATGATATTGTAAATGTAGATATTTCTATATTATTTAAAAATACTAATTTTTACTTAATTACATTGATTAACTTAGTAATAATTGACAAATTAAAGTTGTATGAAAAAGTTTTATTTAATCTTTTTATTTTTTTTAAATACGTTTTTGCTTGGGCAGACTGCTAAATCATCAATGGGTGCTGGATTGGGTATTGGATCTTTTATAGGCAACTTCCCTACGCAAACAACTTTAGGCACCAAGATTTATTTTGAGACTGAATCACCTCTAAAAATGTTTAACAATCTTCAATTCCATTTTACCGCTGCTCAGAAAATTGAAAAATTTCTTCCGGATTCCTACACCTACGAGCACTATTCTTACTTTACAAGTTTTGGAATTTCCGGTATGTTCTATCAACCGCTGAATGAATACTTAAATATTCAGGAAGGGCTCGGTTTAATTTATCTCAATGACAGATCTTTCAGTGATATTAATAGCTGGAATTTTGGTGTATTATTAAACTTGGGTATTGGTACCCCAATAAGTAATTCAGTGGACCTTTCGCTAATTATTGATTATGGAATTACAGTAAATAATACAAATGTGAGCTACTTTTTATTCATCTTCGAGGGAAAATATTTTTTGTAGAAGATTTTAACTTTATTTTATAAAAACTCAACCTTTCCTGTACTCACACTGTATACAGCACCAACAATTTTTATCTCACCTTTATCTTCCATTTCTTTTAAGATTGGACTTTTGGCACGAACGTTTTTTATTGTATTTATTACATTATTTTCGCAGACGTAACTCACATATTCATCATTTTTACTACTTTTCTCACCCTCAAAGTTTTGTGACATCTTTACGGCGGGAGCGATTTTAGTAAGCATTGGAGTCATATTACCTAATTTTATATCATCAACTGCAGCTATTATCGCACCGCAGCTTTCATGTCCCATAATCATAATAACTTTTGAGCCAGAAATTTTACAAGCAAATTCCATACTTCCCAAAATATCCTCATTAACAAAATTACCGGCAATTCTTGCAACAAAAATATCCCCAAGACCTTGGTCAAACACATACTCAACAGGGACACGGCTATCAACACATGAGAGTACAATTGCCTTCGGATATTGCCCGTCAGCAGTTTTTCTAACTTTGGAAGAAAAATCCCAATTGGTTAGATTATTTTCTGAATACCGTTTATTCCCTTCTTTAAAGTCATTTATAATCTCATCAGGTGTTAGTTTTGATTGTTTGTCAGATGTTAAAACATCACTAATCATATAAACCTTTCATTAATTATTTGATAAGATTTTTTTACAATGCTTAATTACTTTAAGAATAAACAGCTTTGTTGATAATTGTGAACCTTATAAATCATATAACTCTTTCATAAGCTGACTGTACTGCTCAAAAGTTAATGCTTGGTCCGGATCACTTAATGCAGTTGGCGGATCCGGGTGAAATTCAATCATTATTCCATGAGCTCCAACAACTTTTGCGGCTTTTGCAAGCGGAGCAATTTTATCCCTTACACCAATTGCATGAGATGGATCGACAATAATGGGGAGATGAGTCATCTCTCTTAAAAACGGAATTACTCCTAAATCAAGAGTATTTCTTGTAGCAGTTTCAAAAGTTCTTATTCCTCGTTCGCACAGCATTACTTGCCTGTTACCCTGTGCTAAAATATATTCAGCAGCATTTAGAAGTTCATCAATTGATGACATCATTCCTCTTTTGAGCATAACCGGTCTGTGTACTTTTCCCACTTCCTTCAATAAAGAAAAATTCTGCATATTACGCGCACCTATTTGAAGAATATCTGCTTGCATTGCTACTTCTGTAACTTGCTCAGGGGCAAGTACTTCAGTAATTATAGGAAGTTCAAATTTTCTTCCTGCACTTTTCAGTTCGGTTAATCCCTCAAATCCCAAACCTTGAAAACTGTATGGTGACGTTCTAGGCTTAAAGCATCCACCTCTTAAAATTTGTGTACCGTTCTCTTTAGCATGCTGTGCACACTTAAATATTTGGTTATGTGATTCAACTGAACATGGTCCGCCAATCACAATAAAATTATCCCCTCCGATAGAAACATCGTTTACTTTAATAATTGTGTCATCCGATTTATAGTCTCTACTTGCCAATTTGTAGCTTTTTGGTTTTTTGGCTTTTTTCGGTTTCTCTTCTTCAGTTTTATCATTTACCTTTTGAACTTCTTCATTTACTTTACTACTGGAAAAAACCTCTAACTTTGCCCTAGCAATATCTTTTGCAGGGTAACATCCTAATACTTTCAAAAATCTTGTATGAATCCCAAGATCGTCGAGCAGCATCTTAATTTTCTCATCTTTAATGTTGCCTTCAAAATCCAAGTAAAACATTTCTTCCCAGGGATTTCCAACTATTGGTCTCGATTCCAATTTTTCCATGTTAACATTATACTTACTGAAAACTGTAAGAGCATTCAATAACGATCCGGCTGTGTGGGCGGTTGCCATAACCAATGAGGTTTTTGTGGGAATTCTGGTATCAATTTCGTGAACTTTACGTGAGCAAACAAGAAATCTTGTAAAGTTATCCGGTTGATTTGCAATATCTCGTTGTAGAATTTTTAAATTAAAAAGCTTAGCAGCTTCCTCACTTGCTATAGCTCCATATTCAGTTTTTCCCTCTTCCTTAATCTTCTTAACGGAAAGTGCCGTATCGGCAAAATATTGAATATTTGCATCAGGAATTGTTGCCAAAAATTTGTTACATTGTGCCGCTGCTTGATAATGAGCAAAAATAACTTGAAGCTTTCCAAGTGTTGTATTTTCAGATCCAACCAAACAATGTTTAACCTGAAATTTTTCTTCCCCGATAATTGATAACGTTGTATGAAGCAACAAATCATATACTTCATTAATTCCACCGGAAGTTGTATTCTCAATCGGAAGCATTGCAAAATCAGCACGTCCGGCTTCAACTTCTTCTGCTACCTCATCAAATCTTTCTTTACTTAAAAAAATTATCTCTTTATTAAACTGTGCAAAGAATTTATGAGCTGCCATTGAACTGTAAGAACCTTCAATACCTTGAATTGCAACACGTATTACATTTGTTGAATCATCAAATAATGCAGATTGGAAATGATTTTGCTGAAGTCTCACAGAATCATCTATTATATCATAAAATACTTTTGACACATAATGAGAATCCAGCCCATATTCTTTACCAGAATTAATTATCCTTGAAAGTAGTTCAGTTTCTCTTTCTGTATCCCTTATTGGCTGATCTGAATCAATTTTAGAATTTACAACTGCATCACTAAGTTTCCTTCTCTCAGAAAGCAGCTTTAGAATGTCAGAATCAACTTTATTAATATTTTCTCTTATATCCTTTAACTTTTCCATTTCTTACCATACAATAATTAAAATCGTGATAGAAACTACAAAATATTATTATTTGAATAAAGTTAATACTAAACCTGTAAAAAAATTTAATGAGGCATTTTTATCTGATTATATTTATTTTATAGTTATTAAATTTTAATTATATGAAAAAGAGAGTGCAAAAAGTTGATCTTAGAACGCTGAATGAAATACAGACAAGCAGTATCCTTGACTGTATTGTTGAAGGCGTCTTTACTGTTGATCAAGATTTAAGGATCACTTATTTCAACCAGGCAGCTGAGAAAATAACCGGTGTGCCTAAAAATGAGGCGATTGGTCAATACTGTTTTGAAGCACTAAGAACTAACATTTGTGAAAAAGCTTGCCCAATTGCGGAATCTTTAAAGACAGGAAATAACACAATAAATCTTCAAGTAAACATTTTACGACCCGATGGTAAGCAACTTCCGGTAAGTGTTAATGCCTCTGTTTTGAAGGATGAAAACGGCAATATAATCGGTGGTGTTGAAACATTCAGAGATCTATCAACTATTGAAGCTCTGCGAAAAGAAATACAACAAAAATATACTTTTGAAGATATTGTTTCAAAAAATCATAAAATATTGCAGATCTTCAGTATACTTCCTAATATTGCAGAAAGTGACAGTACTGTTTTAATTCAAGGTCCAAGTGGTTCAGGTAAAGAACTTTTTGCAAGAGCAATTCACAATCTAAGTTTTAGAAAAAATAAACCATTTGTTGCTATCAACTGTGGAGCATTGCCTGATAACCTTTTAGAGTCCGAACTGTTTGGCTATGTAAAAGGTGCATTTACCGATGCAAAGAAAGACAAACCTGGTAGATTTGAATTAGCAAAAGGGGGTACAATTTTTCTTGATGAAGTTGAAAGCCTTTCTCCTGCAACGCAAGTTAAATTATTAAGAGTACTTCAAGAAAAAGAATTTGAACCGCTTGGTGCAATAGCTCCAATTAAAGCAAATGTGAGAGTAATATCAGCGACTAAAGATAATCTTGCTAATTTGATAAATGAGAATAAATTTAGGGATGATCTTTACTTTAGATTAAATATAATGAAGATTGAACTGCCCGGCTTAATTGAGAGACGCGATGATATACCATTATTGATAAACAGATTTATTGATAAGTTTAATCATAGAATGGGTAAGTATATTCAGAAAGTTTCTAATGAAGTACTAAGTATTTTAATGAAATATAACTATCCTGGTAATGTTCGTGAACTTGAAAACATAATTGAACATGCGATGGTTATGTGTCAGAATGAAGAAATACAAATAAATCATCTTCCGCAAGAGCTAATTTCATTTGATCATGAGACAGCAAAAAATAAAACTTCAGAAAAGCCTCTAAAAAAAACTGAGTGTCATACAATTCTGGAAGCACTTAATAAACATGAATGGAATAAAAATAAAGTTGCTGAGGAATTAAGAATTCATCGGTCCACACTTTGGAGAAAAATGCAAAAACATGGATTAGTAGAGTTTTAATTTTGCAACATGTTGCATTTCTACTTTGCAACAATGCAACACTTCTTCTAAAAAATACTTGCAACACTTTATAAATCAACTCAAAAATCCATTTTTCTAATTAAAAGTTTTTGGCTCACATTTTGATTATTCCCTTAATCAATTATAAAATTTTGTAAATGAAACTTTTAGCTATTCCAAATTTTGGTGATAGAATTTCTCCCCGACTTGACTATTCAGGAAGCCTGCAATTAATTACAATAGAGGGGAAAAAGGAGATTAAACGAGAAACTATTAAATTAGTTTGCCATACAAACTTGGAACGACTCAATTTGATTCTCTCCTTAAAGCCAAATATTGTTATTTGCAATGGTATCTCTGATTTATTAATAAATGAATTGGAACACAATAATATCAATGTAATGCCATGGATACACGGAGAAGTGAATGATGTTATCAGTAATTATTTGAAAGGTAAAGTAGTTAAACCAGTTAAAACAAATTTTACAGAAAATAATAATACTATATAAATTATTCTTCAGGAGATAAGTATGTCGCAAAACCGAAGAGATTTTCTAAAAACATTAGGTGCCTTTGGAGCAAGTACGGCTGCAATTTCTGCGGTTAGTCCTAAAAAAGTTGAAGCGAAATCCGGCCCTATTTTAAACACCGAAAGGAAAGGCGTTTTAGTAGATACTACAGTTTGCATAGGCTGCAGAAAGTGCGAATGGGCTTGCAAAGGTGCTCATGGTATTGAACAAGGTGATTTTGAAAGCTATCAGAATAATGAAGTGCTTAATGATATGAGGAGACCTACACCAACTGATTTAACAATTGTAAATAGATACACCGATGAAGGTTTACGAAATATTAAGTTACAATGTATGCATTGCGATTATCCGGCTTGCGTGTCAGCATGCATTGTAGGTGCAATTTCAAAAACTGAAAACGGATCGGTTGTTTGGGATACAGATATGTGTATCGGCTGCAGATATTGTATAGTTGCTTGTCCATTCCAAATTCCTACTTTTGAATATGAAAAAGCACTTGATCCAAAAATTGTAAAATGTGATTTCTGTATTGATAGAACTAACGAGGGTAAAATACCGGCTTGTGTCAATATTTGTCCCGTTGAAGCATTAACCTACGGAACTAGAGAAGAACTTATTACCGAAGCAAGAAGAAGAATTAAAAATAATCCTGATAAATATTACGATCATATTTTTGGGGAACACGAAGTTGGTGGGACATCATGGCTTTATCTTTCAGATAAAAATCTTACGGATTCGGTATTCCCAAAACTTGGCGATAATCCTGCTCCAGGCGTATCAGAATCAATTCAGCATGGACTATTTGCATATTTCGTTCCCCCAATTGCAGTATACGCATTACTCGGCGGAATTATGTGGTTAACGAAAGATAAAGAAACTAAAAAGGAGAATTCATAATGGCTCATACACACCTACCGGCTCCTATTAGTAAAAAGTTTTTTACACCCGGTGTAATAGTACTTTCAATTATTGCACTAACTGGATTAGTATTTCTAGCAGGTAGATTTTTATTTGGGATAGGCGCTGTCACAAATTTAAATCAGCAATATCCCTGGGGTCTTTGGATCGGCTTGGATGTAGGCGCCGGTGTTGCACTCGCAGCTGGAGGATTTACAACCGCCGCTCTAGGTCATATAATGCACAGAGATAAATACGAAACAATTATTAGACCTGCATTATTAACGGCGTTGCTGGGCTATACTTTTGTTGCAGTTAGTGTATCTGTTGATATTGGACGCTGGTATTATATTTGGCATCCGCTTGTAATGTGGAATGGAAACTCCGCCTTATTTGAAGTCGGCATTTGCGTAATGATGTATTTGACAGTATTATATATTGAATTTTTACCAATGGTAACTGAACGATTTATTGGGCAAGTAAACTTGCCAGGTTTTTTAAGTCGCTTTAACAAATTGGTAGATGGACTACTTAGAAAACTTGATAAAGGTCTTAATAAAACAATGTTCATTTTTATTATTGCAGGTGTTGTTTTATCATGTTTGCATCAATCGTCACTTGGAACTCTGATGATTATCGCCGGACCAAAAATGCACCCTCTTTGGCAGACACCAATTTTACCTTTGCTCTTCCTGCTCTCAGCTTTTGCAGTGGGTTTCCCTATGGTAATAATGGAATCCCTCACTGCTTCAAGATCATTTGGTCTCAAACCGGAAACTGAAGTTTTATCCAGTCTATCAAGATTCGTTGGACCATTGCTTATGGTTTACTTACTTGCTAAGCTAGGCGATATGGTAATAAGGGAAACTTTTGTTTATTTAACAGAAATAAATTACGTTACTATTCTTTTTAGTATTGAAATAATAATTGGATTTGTTGTTCCGTTAAGAATGTTTCTCTCCCCTGCTGTTAGAAAATCGCCAACCGGATTATATATTGCATCGCTGCTTGTGATATTTGGGGTTTTGATGAATCGCTTTAATAATTTTATTACTGCGTACAGTCCACCTTATGCCACGGATATTTATCTTCCTTCAATTGGGGAAATTTCTGTAACGCTTGGTTTTGTTGCATTAGAAATTCTTGCATATAGGTTATTTGTCAAGATTTTTCCGGTTATCAGTCTTCCTTCCTCCAAAAGTAATTTGAAAACTAAGTATGCTATAAGAGGAGTTGAAAATGAGAATAATTAACAGAGCGATTTTATTCGTCTTTATTTTTACAACTATTTCTTTTAGTCAGATTGAAAATTTAAAAACTCATTCACAAATGAGTTTAGATTGTAAAAAGTGCCATATATGCGATACACCGACAAAAGCAAACCCATGTTTAGTGATATGTCCAAGAAATAATATAGAAGTTGAGCGTCATTCTCCAGAAGAAGGGCCGGAAAATATAATCATTAATAAAGTTATTGCTGATCCTGATTTATATGGACCTTCAAGTTTTTCTCATAAATTGCATGCAGAGATGTCTTTAATGTCAGGCGGGTGCGCAATTTGTCATCACTTTAATCCACCCGGAAAAATTGTAAACTGCTCAAGCTGCCATGAAAATAAGAGAGAGAGAGCCGACCTCAGTAAGCCCGATCTGAAAGCAGCATTTCACCGTCAGTGTATGGGCTGTCATCAAACTTGGGAAGAAAAAACCGAATGTGCAAGCTGCCATTCTTTAAATACCAAAGAGGCAAAGGTTGAAACAAAACCATACATTGAAAAAGCACATCCACCAATATCAATTCCTAAAAAAATTATATACGAAACAGAAAGTGATGAAGGAAGTATTGTAACATTTTTCCATAATGATCACAGTTCCCTTTTTGGATTAGAATGCAGCAATTGTCATACAGCAGAAAGCTGTGCAAAATGCCATGCAAAAACAAAACCAAATTTTGATTCAGCAGATGAGCATGATAGATGTTCAGCTTGTCATGATACTGAGGATAACTGCGGATATTGCCATAAAGAGGAACTTGCTGAACCTTTTGATCATAAAATAAAAACCGGTTTTGCTTTAAGTGGATATCACGGAGGCTTAAGTTGTGTGAGCTGCCATAAAACTAAAAATAAATTTACCGGTTTGAATAAAAAATGTATTTCATGCCACTCTAATGTTGATGGTTATTTTAATCATGATATAACCGGTATCCGATTAGATGAAATGCATATTGAATTTGAATGTGAAAGTTGTCATCAATCAAATAATTATTCTAAAAAGCCTAGTTGTATTGAATGCCATGACGAAGATATTAGCTTTCCGAATTCAGTACCAGGTGAAAGGATAAAATGAGTAACATATTCAGTTTTAATAAAATTGGCACAAAATTAATGATAATTATTTCTTTAACGGTAATAATTATCCTGGTCATTTTTGCCTATTTCAGCATTCAATCTCAGTCCGATAATTTAATATCAGAAGTTGAGAGGCACGTAAATCAACTAAGTGAAACCGTAAGGCACAGCACCCGATTTGATATGCTCGCCAATCGCAGAGAGCATCTCCACAACATAATCAACAGAATCGGGGAAGAAAGAAGTATTAGAAACTTGAGAGTGCTCAATAAGGAAGGCGAAATTATTTATTCCATATTTGATGGTGAAATTGGGAATATGGTAGATAAAAATGCCGAAAGCTGTTACGCATGCCATGCAAAGAATGAACCATTGCAAAGATTATCAAGAAAAGAGAGAACAAGAATTTTTAGAATCCACCCAGATTCCTCAAGAACCCTTGGAGTAATTAATCCGATTTACAATGAACCAAGCTGCTATGAAGCTGACTGCCATGCTCACCATAAAGATCAAACTGTTTTAGGCGTGCTAGATATTTCAGTTACACTAGAAGAAGTTGATAATCTTGAAAGTACAACAAGTAGAAATATGATTCTTTTTGCGGTACTTGCAACCTTATTAATTGCTTTAATTTTGAGGTTAGCTGTACGAAATCTTATTCAAAAACCAATAAGGAGTTTAGTTAAAGCTACCAATTATGTTGCTATTGGAAATCTTAACCACAGAATTGAATCGACAAGAAAAGATGAACTTGGAGTACTTGCAAAATCATTTGATAATATGACAAAAAAACTTTCTGAGATGAGGCTGCAGCTTTTCCAATCTGATAAACTTGCTTCATTGGGGAAACTTGCAGCAGGGGTTGCCCACGAAATTAATAACCCGCTTACAGGTGTTTTAACATATAGCAGTTTTTTACTTAAACGTTCTCAAAATAATCCGGAAATGAAGGCAGACCTTGAAGTTATTGTTAGAGAGACAAAAAGAAGTCGTGAAATTGTAAAAGGACTTTTAGATTTTTCACGTCAATCGACCCCAAGAAAGGGAAGAGTTAATGCTAATGAGGTAATTGAAAATGCATTAACAATTGTTTCTAATCAGTTAAAAATAAATCATGTTGAGCTTGAAAAACATTATAGCGAGAAACTCCCAGAAATTCCAGGTGATGCAAATCAGATTCAGCAGGTAATTTTAAATTTAGTCGTTAACTCAATTCATGCAACAGAAAATAAAAATGGATTGATAACTATTACAACTCGAGAAATCAGATTATCACCTTATGGGGTAACAAAAATTGGACAAGCAGTTTGTCCTAAGGGTCATGATTTATTAGATTCTGAGCATAAAATTGGCGGTAGGCCTTCAATTAAACTCAAAGCAAAATCCTCAAAGAATGAGGGTTTTATTCATCTAGATCCGGTTTACGGCAATCATAACCATCACTACGGAATTGAATTTAACCAGAATGAACAGATTAAATTATTCTGCCCTCATTGCGGAAGTTCTATGATTGATGAAAACGATAAAGGGCCTGATTGTAAAGCTCCCGTTTATAATATAATTATTCCAAATCAAGGTATACTAAAGGGTTGTACAAGATTTGGGTGCGCTTGGCAAAAATGGGATGAAGTTGATAAAAGCGGAGAAAGGAATTTCATAGAAATAATCATTTCAGATAATGGCTGCGGTATTCCAAAAGCTGATTTAGAAAAAATATTCGATCCGTTTTTTACAACTAAACAACAAAAAGGCACAGGCCTCGGCCTTTCAGTTATTTGGGGAATTATAGATAATCATAAAGGAAAAATAAGTGTAGATAGTGAAGTTAATAAAGGAACTTCGTTTACAATTCACTTGCCAGAGTAAGATATGAAGACAGATACAGAAATATTAGTAATTGATGATGAAGAGGTAATTCTTGAAGCTGTTAAGAAAACTGCTGCCTTAGAAGACTTGAAATCCGACACTTGTCTTAATGTTAAGGATGCTTTGGTAAACTTAGACAAAAAGACATACAAGTTAATAATATGCGATATAATGATGCCAGGTATAGATGGTTTTGAATTACTAAAACTAGTAAAGCAAAAGAAACTTTTAACACCAGTTGTTATAACTACAGGCTTTTCTACACTTGAAAATGCAGTTAAAGCTTTATACGAAGGTGCCGTTGGTTTTCTTCCAAAACCTTTTACAATTGAAGAATTAATAAGCATTATTAAACGAGGTATAGAATATGGTAATCTCTTTGGTAATAAATTTAAGCCCGTGCAGGACAGTTTAATGGAATTTGTTCCATGTCCGCCAAAATATTATAGGTTGGGTAATGAAAGCTGGATGAACAAGGCAGAAGAAGGGCTTGTAGTAGTTGGAATAACAGATCTCTTCCTAAAATCAATTGGAATGATTGAGGACATTGAGTTTATGAATGTTGAAGATGAAATTTATCAAGGAGAAATATGCCTTAAGATTACTGATAATAGAGATTGCATTCACCAATTATTGTCCCCTATTAGTGGAAAAATAATTGACGTAAACAATAAGATAGTTGAGCAGCCCAGTCTCCTAGAAAAGGATCCCTACTTTGAGGGCTGGATATATAAAATGGTTCCAAACAATTTAGAGAATGATATGGAAAACATTACTCCATGCAGTTCTGATATATAAAAATATTTTATGCAAAATAAATCAGGAGAAATATAATGGCACTTTTTATTCTAGCGGTAATAATTTTTATTATTGCTGATATTCTCATTCGCTTTGTAATAAAAAGGGTTCAAGAGAAAAAGCTTGTTGCTGAAAGAGAAAAAGCTTTGGAAGTTAGTTTAAATTTAGATTTCAGTAATGAAGCAAAGACACTTAAACGCGCTGAAGTTGAAAATCCTAAAGCAAAAATTCTTTGTGTTGATGATGAAGCTATAATTTTAGATAGTTTCAGAAAAATTCTTGTTCTTGACGGTTATTCCATCGATACCGTTGAAAAGGGACAGGAAGCATTACACTTAGTGCAATCAAACCACTACGACTTTTTATTTACAGATCTGAAAATGCCGGAGATGGATGGTGTTGACGTTGCTAAAGGGGTTAAACATCTGCGTCCGGATATTGACGTAATTATTATTACCGGTTATGCAACTGTTGAAACCGCTGTTGAAGTCATGAAATTTGGTGCAATGGATTATGTTCAAAAACCATTTACCGAAGATGAACTTTTAGAATTCACCAAAAAATCACTACTTAAACGTCAAGATAGAATTAATAAACAACTTCGTCCAAAAGTCCATATTTCTCATGTAACAGGTGAAAAATATGATACATCAGGAGAATTTGCAATACCGGGCGGTGTTTTTATCTCTAAAGATCATTGCTGGGCAGAAATTGACCAAGATGGAAATGTAAAAATTGGTTTAGATGATTTCGCCAAAAAAATTATTGGTAAAATTGATTCAATTGACTTTCCTAATTTAGGAATGAATACAAAAGTTGGGCAGCCCCTTTTTAGTATTAAGCAAGGAAGAAGACGAATAATTTTCAGCTCTCCGATTTCCGGGAATGTAACCGTTATAAATGAAACATTAGAGGATGATATTGAATTGCTTGAACTATCACCTTATGATCAAAATTGGATCTGTAAAATTGATGCTGAAAATCTTGATATTGAAATTAGAGATTTAAAGATTGGAAATACAGCAGTCAATTTTTATCAAGAAGATATTGAAAAATATCAAACCCAAATGAGGGAATTGAGAAAAGGTGATGAGAGCGAAGAGAAAAATCTTTTCAAGGGTGAGCTTTCCAAACTCGATGACTTTAATTTTGACAAACTAATCACAGAATTCTTCTCAAGATAATTTAATCTGAAGGGCAGTTTATCAATCTAAAACTGCCCTTTTTAATCAAAATTCTATTTTCTTACTCCTTATTTTTAAAACCAACTTCTAGTTTGACAATATGAGATTTTCTGCATATCTTATAAAAAGATGCTGAAATCTTTTATAAGTTTACACACTAACTACTTATTATCAATTTAGTTCGGTCAGCTAATGAAATATTTTCTAATATTTTTGCTACTTCGAACCATCCTCTTTGCTCAATCCTCATCAGACTGCCTTGATTGCCATAGTGATATAGATTTAGAATTTAATAGAAATAATAAGCAAATCTCATTATTTGTTGATGAAGATTCATATTCTGAATCAATGCATGCAGATATGGAGTGCATTGATTGCCATGTTGATTTTGATCCGGATGATATTCCGCATAAACCCGGAACTGATATTGAAAAAGTAGACTGCTCTGAATGCCATGATACTGAATCTTTTTCAGAAAGTGTACATTCTATTGATAAAGTAAATTGTTATGATTGTCATTCAAAACATCAAATTAAAGAGGCAGCAGAGATTTCCAAATTAGGAATTGAGCTTTGTTTATCATGCCATAAGCAATCTTCAATAAAAAGCTACACAAAGAGTATACATTACACTAAATTTCAAGAAGGCAATGAAGCATTATCCTGCCAAGGATGTCATGGCTCATCAACTCACTCAATTACTAAAGGTAAATTTACAAGGGAAGAATTACATACAGTTTGTGCAAGCTGTCATAAAAAAACCGTTGATAATTTTGAAAAAAGTTTGCACGGAATTGCTCTTAAAAAAGGAAAGTACTTGGCACCCGACTGTATTACTTGCCATAACCAGCACAATATTTTAGAAAGTACTAACCCGGCTTCTAAAACATATAAAATGAATGTGCCTGCATTGTGTGGAAATTGCCATAAAGATGGTACTAAAGTTTCAGAACTTAAAAACATAGATCAAAAGCATATTTTAGAAAACTATTCACAATCTATTCACGGCGATGGTTTATTTAAAAGAGGCTTGATTGTTACTGCTGTATGCAATGATTGTCATGCTTCTCATAATATTTTGCCGCATCAAAATCCCCTTTCATCTATAAATAGAAATAATATTGCCGGTACATGCAGCAAATGTCACGCACAAATTGAAGCTGTTCACATAAAGGTTATTGAAGGAGAACTATGGGAAAAAGAACCGCATAAAATTCCTGCATGTATTGATTGTCATCAGCCTCATATAGTAAGAAGAGTTATTTATGATGATAAATACACAGACAATTATTGTATGACTTGCCATATTGATGAAAATTTACATAGTATTAAAAATGGTGAGAATATTTCTCTCTTTGTTGATTATAAATCATTTAAAAATTCCGCTCATAAGGATAACTCTTGCATAAAATGTCATACGAATATCAACATCTCAAAAAAACCGATTTGTCTTGATAGCGGACCTGTTGACTGTTCTACTTGTCATGCAGAACAAGTGAATGATTATAAACTTAGTTATCATGGTCAATTATATGCTGAGCGAAATAGTGTTGCTCCATACTGTACTGACTGCCATGGTAAACATGACACAAAATTTAAGTCCAATCCGCTTTCACAAACTTTCAGAACAAATATTCCTGAGTTATGTGCAACATGTCATAGGGAAGGCGAAAAAGCTGCCGAAAGATATAAAGGTGAACAACACAATATAATCCAAAGTTTTAATATGAGTATTCACGGAAGAGGTTTAATCGAAAGTGGATTAACCGTGACGGCAATATGTGTTGATTGTCATACAAGTCATCTAGAATTGCCTGCTTCTGATTCTCTATCATCGATAAATCCAAAAAATATTCCCGGAACATGTGCTAAATGCCATTACGGAATTTATGAACAATTTCAGAAAAGTGTCCATAGCCCTGAAATATCGAAAACAGAAGAAAGATTACCCACATGTTATGATTGCCATAAATCTCACTCAATTGAAAGAGTGGAAAGGGGCGATTTTAGACAAGGAATTATTGACCAATGCGGTACATGTCACGAAGAAGTTACAAAAACTTATTTTGATACTCTCCATGGTAAAGTGTCTAGGCTTGGTGAAGTAAGAGCAGCAAAGTGCTACGATTGCCATGGCTCCCATAGTATTTTAAATCCTGTTAATCCTAATTCAACATTGAGCAGAAAAAATGTAGTTGAAACTTGCAGGAAATGTCACCCAAATTCCAACCATAAATTTGTTGGTTATTTTACGCATGCTACGCATCACGATCCTGATAAATACCCATATCTTTATTATACTTTTTGGGCGATGACATTTTTATTAGTTGGAACATTTACCTTTTTTGGTTTACATACTTTACTTTGGTTCCCTAGAGCTTTAAAGGAAAAAAGAAAAATGATGAAGAAACTCCAAAAGAATAATTCAGAGAAATGACATTTTATAATTTAAGGTAAAAAAAAATTTGAATAACAATGATCATATATCAGAAATAGATCAAAACAAACATTATCAACGGTTTGCACCATTTTTAAGAATTACACATTTACTGATAGTTGTAAGTTTTATTTCACTAGCGGTAACAGGAATGATAATTAAATTTGCAGATGTTGGTATATTCCAAACATTAGCAGATCTATTAGGTGGTTACCAAGTTACAGGATTTATACACAGAGTTGGTGCAATTATCACCTTTGTTTATTTTGGAATGCATATTTATTTTCTATTTAAAAAACGTAAAGAAAAATCTGCTATTTATCTTTTTAGCGGCGAAAACTCAATGATGTTTAATAAAAGAGATATTAGTGAATTTATTGGGACTATTAAATGGTTTGTCGGTAAAGGTCCCAGACCAGATTATGGAAGGTGGACATACTGGGAAAAATTCGACTATTTTGCAGTTTTTTGGGGTGTAGCAGTTATTGGATTTAGCGGTTTAATTTTATGGTTTCCAGAATTTTTTACCTACATCGGTTTGCCAGGCTGGTTTATTAACATTGCAACAATAATTCACAGCGATGAAGCTCTTTTAGCAGTAGGTTTTATTTTTACAGTTCATTTTTTTAATACACACTTTCGTCCGGATAAATTTCCAATAGATTTAACTATTTTCACAGGAAGTATGTCAGTTGAAGAATTAAAAGAAGATAGACCAAGACAATATAAAGCACTGTTAGATTCCGGGGAATTAAATCATAGGCTTGTTGATCCACCGCCGGCTTGGTTAGTAAAAGCTGCAAAGATATTTGGATTTACGGCTTTAATAATTGGGATGTCTATTATAATCATGATTATCTATTCAATGATTTTCCTCTACAGATAAAATTATTCTTAAATTGCTGCCCGTCATATCATACTCTATTTTAGATTAAATGGATTGACAAAATAGAATATTCTAAATATCTTAGAATAAGATAATGCAATCTTTTAATCATAAAAGAGTTTTTTTAGTAAATATTTAAAGACCAATATGAAATCAATACTTTTTTTCTTCCTCCTTCTCTCCTCAAATGTTTTCTTTTCTCAATCAAATAGTGAATGTCTCGACTGCCATTCTGACAATGAACTAACTTACGATAGGAATGGTAACAAAGTAACATTATTTGTTTCCGAATCAGGAATAAATCGTTCTGCTCACGGAAATGTTAAATGCATTTCTTGCCATAAAAATTTTGACGCAGAGAATATTCCGCATAGAGAAGGCAAAAATATTTATCGAGTAAATTGTGCGGCTTGTCACGGTAAAATTGCTGATCAGACAAAAAATGACATTCACCATCGTTTAATTGGATCGAGTGCACCGAGCTGCTTAGAATGCCATTCTTACCATAATGTTAAGAAAATATCCCAGATTGAGAATACATCAGAATTTTTCTGCTCTGATTGTCATGAACAATCTAAAACTTCAGATGGATTTCATGATAAAATCTTTGTGTCCAACGAAACTTGCGAAGACTGTCATGATGATGTAGAAGAAATAAATATGGATTTAAGCAAGTCAGTTCATGAAAGTATTGCTTGCGCAGATTGCCATACATATGCAGCAGCCAATTTAGAAGATCATGAGTCTGAGCTTGAATTAGCAAAGAGTGCTTCCTGCGAGACTTGTCATAAAGAAATTGCTGATGAGCACTCAAAGAGCATCCATGGAATAATGCTTGCGGAAGGAATTAGCGAGGCAGCAAATTGCAATAGTTGTCATGGTGCGCACAATATTATTACTACTAAAAGTAAGAACAGCCCGGTTCATCCATTAAATCTTGCAGAAACATGTGGAAATTGTCATGATGATCCGGAATTTGCCAAAAAATTTCATATGAGTGTTACACGTCCGGGAAAAATGTATTCTAATTCTGTTCATGGAAGACATGTAGCTAGAGGTGATGAAGATGCTGCTAATTGTTCTACATGCCACGGTGTTCATGATATTAAGAACAGAGTTCAGGAAGGTTCACCAATTTCACCTTTAAATCTTCCCAATAGTTGTGTTGAGTGCCATGAAACTGAAGTTGACGATTATAAAAATTCTATTCATTGGATGAGGGTCCAAAGAGGTATTAAAGATTCTCCGGTATGCAACGATTGCCATAATGAGCACAGCATTGAAGAAATCACTGATCAAGGTCGTGAAGCAAATAGATTAAAAATGCAAAATGAAACCTGCATTGGATGTCATTCAAACTCAAGGGTTGCGAATAAATATGGTAAAGAAGGGGGGCAAGTAGAACAATATCTCGAAAGTTATCATGGCTTAGCTGCATTACGAGGCGATAAAGATGCAGCTCTTTGTATTGATTGTCATAATGTTCACAGTATTTTGCCAAGCAGCAATCCTATGGCCTCTACTTCTAAAAATAATGTAACTGAAACTTGTCAGAGATGTCATAAGGAAGCAACAGAAATTTTCTCTAAAAGTTATTCGCACCAAACTGAATCAGAAAGTGCAAAGGTAATTGAAAGCTGGGTTAGCAGTATATACTTCTGGTTAATAATTGCGGTTATTGGCGGAATGTTTGTTCATAACTTAATTATTTTCTTATTTGAGACAAGGAGAAAAAGAAGAAAAGAAAAGAATGCAATACATATGCCCCGCTTCACTCGTAATGAAATTATTCAGCATATTTTATTGGCCGTATCCTTTATAATTCTTGCAATAACCGGTTTTGCTTTAAAATACCCAAGCAGTTTTTGGGCAGAAGGATTAAGAACTTTAGGAATGAATGAACCGGTTCGGCAATGGATACACAGAGTTTCGGCTGTTATAATGATCATTCTTAGTTTTTATCATCTATTCTACTTACTTTTTACTGCAAGAGGCAGAGATGTACTCAAAGAACTGCTTCCAGCATACAAAGATATAACTGACGTTAGAGATAATATCATGTATTATCTTCGTCTTTCAAAAACACACCCTCAATTCAATCAATATGATTATGCAGAAAAAGCTGAATATTGGGCTTTAGTTTGGGGAACTATTGTAATGGGCGTTACCGGTTTTGTTCTGTGGTTCCCGACTATTGTTGGTGATTGGGCTCCGCTTTGGCTGATTAAAGTTAGTGAAATTGTCCACTTTATGGAAGCGATTCTTGCTACTTTAGCAATAATTATCTGGCATTGGTTCTTTGTAATTTTCCGTCCATCTGAATATCCTATGAGTTTTACTTGGACTGATGGGAATATGACTTTGGAGCATTATAGACATCATCATGAAAGGCATTTTAGAAGGATTTTACTTGAGTGGTACGAATACCAAAACGAAGATCATCCTAGAACTAAACTTACTAATTACACCCAATTATTTAAAGATACACTTGAAAAAAGCGGTTTTAGTATAGATAATATTATTCAAAGTGAATTGAATAAAGATTTAGAAATGCGAATTTGGCATGATGAAGAAATTGCTAAGATTGATAACGAATTATCGGTAACTAAATTAGCTTAATATAGTTTGATAAATCTCAAAAACAGTCATAATATAATATAACATTGTTTCGTTTTACAAGACTGTTTTTGAGATGAACCTATTTGCTCTAAACTGAAATATTTA
This sequence comes from uncultured Melioribacteraceae bacterium, assembly GCA_964469115.1. Taxonomy (GTDB): domain Bacteria; phylum Bacteroidota; class Ignavibacteria; order Ignavibacteriales; family Melioribacteraceae. The sequence continues at coordinate 7,676 of CAYXXW010000002.1, read as the reverse complement.
CCATCATTGTAATCTTCAAATATTTTAGTTGTTAAGTTCTTCTCACACATTTTTGAAATTTTCAAAAATAGGAGAAACAAATGAAGCTTAAACTTCCCTCCTCTGCTTATAATTGGATTTCGCTTAGCGGATTGGTAATTGCAGTCATAAGTCTTTTTATGATCATATTTCTTTTTGCTATTTCTTACTTTTTAGACCGTGGGGGATCTTATTTGGGACTGGTTATTTATATTCTATTGCCTTCATTTCTTATTGTTGGCCTTCTGCTTATTCCAATTGGTATGCTAATAAATTTTAATAAAGAAAAAGGAGTTCAAAAATTATTACCAAATATAGATTTAAACCAAATAGCTCACAGAAATGCATTCATGATATTTATCACTGGGACAATAATATTTTTGTTTATTTCAGCAATAGGTAGCTATGAAGCATTTCACTATTCAGAATCAACTGAATTCTGTGGTACTCTTTGCCATTCTGTTATGCAGCCGGAGTATGTTGCTTATCAAAATTCTCCTCATGCAAGAGTTCGTTGTGTTGAATGTCATGTTGGTGAAGGAGCAGATTGGTATGTTAAATCAAAAATGTCAGGCTTATATCAAGTTTATGCAGTTCTAGCTAATGTCTATCCTAAACCTATTGAGACTCCTATAAGCAATCTACGTCCGGCAAGGGAAACTTGTGAAGAGTGCCACTGGCCTGAAAAATTCTATGCCAGTAAATTAAGACTTGAAAAGCATTATTTACCTGATGAAAATAATACCGAATGGAATATTTCTCTATTAATGAAAATTGGTGCTTCACATAGTACAAAAGGATTAGAAGAAGGTATACATTGGCATATTAATCCTGATGTAAAAATTGATTTTGTTTCATTAGATGATAAAGAACAAGAAATTCCATGGGTAAAGTATACCAATCTTAAAAGTGGTGAAGAAAAGGTTTATAGAAATGAATACATGAACTTTTCTGATGATATGCTGGACACTCTCAATATAAGAACTATGGATTGCATAGATTGTCATAACAGACCTTCCCATATATATAATCCGCCGGCGTTTTTTGTAAACAACGCAATTAGTGCAGGTGATATTCCAAAAGAATTACCCGAGATTAAAAATTTAAGCATGGAGATTTGTGCGGAAGAATTTGAAACTACAGATTCTGCCATGTATTACATAGAAAGGTCTATCACCGAGTTTTATCAAGATTACTATCCTGAGCTTTTTTCTAATAATATTCAACTCGTTAAAAAAGCAATTACCGGTCTCCAAATGGAATTTAAGAAAAATATTTTCCCGGAAATGAAAGTTAGATGGGATGCCTACCCTAATAACATTGGACATCTTGAATTTAATGGCTGTTTTAGATGCCACACAGACGAACATATGAGCAAGGACGGTAGTTTAATTTCAAAGGATTGTAATATTTGTCACTCAATCACATCTCAGGGGACTATTAGTAATTTGGAAGTTGTTAGTTTTAACGAATCTTTAGAATTTCAACATCCAGAAGATATAGGTGAAGAATGGAAAGATGGTGTTTGTATTGATTGTCATACGGGTTTAAATCCATAAGATATAACCTTATTTGATTTAACCAAAAAAATACCGCCTCAGAAATGGGCGGTATTTTTATACAAGTAAATAATATTTTATTTCGCTCTGGCTTGTTTTAATGCTTTAGCAACAGCTAATCCTATTGCATTACTAGCAAAGGTTGCATCAGTTACAATGTCAACATCTAAAGATTGTTTCTCTTTAATTTGAGCAGGAACTTGTGACTTAGCTTTATTTACGGCTTTACCATATTTTTTGTGATCAACACTTTGTTCATAACCAAGAACTTTGATATCATCAACTTTACTTTCAGAAACTGTAACTTCAACTTCAATTAGTCCATTATGCTTTTTATCTGATCTGCCATATGCTGTTGCTTTATAAGTACCTGGTTTGTATTTTTTTGTTGAGGCTTTTTCTAAAGCTTTAGCAACAGCCAATCCTATTGCATTAGAGGCCATTGTTGCCTTAGAGATTGCATCAACATCTAAAGATTGCTTTTCTAAAATTGATGCTGGAACTTTAGTTTTAGCTTCTTTAACAAGAGCCCCATATTTCTTATGATCAACACTTTGTTCGTATTTAGTTACTTCTATCTTTTCAATTTTGTCTGCTGAAACTGTAACTTTCACTTCAATTTCACCGTTATGTTTCTTATCAATTCTACCAAAGGCACTACCTGTATATTCACCGGCATTATATTGAGCAAATAAACTCGTTACTCCCGAGAAAATTAGTACTAATGTTAAAATTGTAATGAACGAGATTTTTTTCATTTTTTATTCCTTTTTTTTGATGATTAAAACTTAATAATAATTTAAAGAATATTCAATTATTGTTAATATTCATGTTTTAGTATAAATATTAAATAGTATGAATTATGTTTGATCTATTTTACTTCAGAGCCTAAAATAAACTACTAATTTTTCGCATTAAATATATTATTTATTTAACAATAATAATTAAGTTCAGTTCCTAAATTGTTAAGATTTAATTAGTGTTTCAGCTGTTTCATGAGGAAACAAAGTGTGCCAATATGTCAAATTTTATTAAAAATTAATTTTTGAGGATAATTAAATCTTTTTTTCTTATATTACGAACGTTGTGTTCCTTTGCTTTGTTTTATTTAAGGTAATTTTCAACGTATTTACGTTGGCACTTAAATAGTGATATAGTGTAATTAAATTATTATAAATTGATATACCAATACCTATTATTGATCTTTTACAACTTTATCAGTTCATATACTGATATTTTGGGAGGTAATATAATGAAGCAACTTCTACTCAAAGTATTTTTGCCTTTTGTTATTCTAACATTTTTAAATACCAATATTAATGCAGATGACCCACCTCAATTTAGTTGCATTGGTGCTGAAGCATGCGCAAAATGTCATAAATCAGAAAAGCAGGGTAAACAGTTTACTATCTGGCAAGAAAGCACTCATTCATATGCTTACAAAACTCTACAATCCGAAGAATCCGCTGCTATTGTGAAAGAAATGGGAATTGATAAACCTGCAACCGAACTTAATGAATGCCTGTTTTGTCATGCAAGCGGATGGGATGTTGACCAAGTTTCATTAGAAAAGGGATTTAAAATTGAAGATGGAGTTCAATGTGAAACTTGCCACGGTCCCGGTTCTGAATACAAGTCTTTTAAAATTATGAAAAACCGTGAATTAGCTATTCAAAACGGATTAGTAAAAGTTTTTGAAAATACAGAAGAGTTTTGCCAATCTTGTCATAATCCGGATAGCCCAACTTTTTCCGGTTTCGATTTTGAGACTATGTGGGCAAAAATTGAACATAATGTACCAGTAAAGAAAAAAGAGAAATAAATGAATCTGAAAAATATCTTATTGTTTACTTTTTTATTTACAGCATCGACAAATTTATTTGCTCAAAATATTAATGGACGAGTTACATCATCTGTTTATGCTTTTGAGCGAGCGTCATCTTTAACAGATTCTGATATGTTCTTGAGAGGATATGAAACCTTGGTCTTAAATATCAATAAAGACAATTACTCTTTAAGAACAAGAATGAATTTTGAAACTAACTTTGGAGATGAGCTTGCTAGCGATCCAAGATTTAGGCTATATAATCTTTATTTTGAAGCTAGAAAAGTTTTTGATGTTGCCACTATTAAGCTTGGAAGACAGCCAATATTTAATCAAGTTGCCGGCGGATTATTTGACGGTGCAAATCTTAAACTAAAAATTAGTGATTTTACCGTTCAAGGTTATTTTGGCGGTAATGTTCCAGCATATCAAGATGTTGAAATTACAGACGATTGGAACAACAATCGAATTTTTGGCGGTAAAATAAAGTACAACGGAATTAATGATTTTGCATTCGGACTAAGTTACGTTGATAAAAATTTCACTCCGATTAAATACGAAGCTCAGAGATTAGATATTAACCTTAATCCTATTACCGTCTTAATTCAGCAAAAATCCAATCAGTTCCGATATGGAACTGCAACTGTTTCTTATTTTGGAATGATGGACGCAAATGCCAGAGCTGATTACGACTTTAACTACAACAAGCTCTCCAAAGCTGAATTTAATGGAAGATATGCAGCCATCGAAGACCTTGGTATAAATTTATATTACAATTACCGAGCACCTCAAATCAGATATAACTCAATTTTTTCTGTCTTTGATTTTGGCAATACTTATGAAATTGAAGGTGGTTTAGATTACAAAATTGATAATGACTTTACTGTTTTGGGAAAGTTTGGTAATGTTGAATACGAAGACGAGAATTCTCAAAGAATGACTGTTGGAGTAAATTCAAGTTACGGGAGTGCTAGTTTTAGAAAAACATTTGGTTACGCAGGTGAATTAACTTCAGCATCTGTTTATACTTCCAGAACTTTTTTAGATGGATTAGTAACTCCATCAATTGGGCTTGCTTATACAAACTATAAATTATCTGAAGATGCAGAATCCAATGACATTATTTCAGCTTTGGGCGGAGTTAATGTAAGACCATGGAGAACTTTATCATTCGATCTTCAAGGACAATTTTCGGATAACAAAATATACAAGAACGATCTTAGATTATTCTTCAAAATAAACTATTGGTTCAATACAAACTTAGATCTATTATGAAAGCAAAACACATTTATGCATTACTAGGATTTCTCTCAATTTTTTACTTTGGTTTCACAACTACTGAAACCGATGACACACTAAAAAATAGAAATCAATCAATAATTAAATTTTCACATAGTACTCATGATGGGATGGCAGAATGCGGTGATTGCCACTCCGCTGTCTCAGAAAGCATGGATATGTCCGGTTCTCTTCTACCTGTTAAAGATGACTGTGCCGGCTGCCATGATGTTGAGGACGAAGACAATTGTGAAATGTGCCACTATGAAGATGTTTACGAAGCATTGATACCAAATACTTCTGCCATTCTCTTCAATCACAAACTTCACATTGGTGATCAAAACATGGATTGCGAGAAATGCCACTCTGGAATTTGGGAAGTGAATTACAGCTTTGAAAGTTCAGGTGTTAATCTGGGAATGGAAGCATGTTTTGCATGTCACAACAACACAACTGTTGCCTCAAATGCATGTGAACAGTGTCATATATCAACAGTTAATCTATTACCTCAAGATCATATGGCTGTTGGATTCTTCAAAAATCATAAATTTGCAGATGAAGATAACTGTCAGATGTGTCATGAACAAGAGACATTCTGTGAAGATTGTCACGTTGCAACAATTGGTATTGATGAAACAAATTTAAGCAATGACTTTTATACACCTTACTCCCCTCATAATTACGTTGATGGAGTAAAACAGCAAATAATTACAAGGGTGCATGACCTAAATTACAGATTTACACATGGTATTGATGCAAAAGGTAAAGAACAAAATTGTCAAAGCTGTCATCAGACAGAAACTTTCTGTGCCGAATGTCATGCCTCAGAGGATGGTGATTTTGCAATGGGCGGAATAATGCCGCTCTCTCACACTAAATCAAACTTTGTTTTAGGTAGAACTCCTGGTTTTGGTGGTGATCATGCTATTTTAGCAAAACGAGATATTGAAAGATGCGCATCATGTCACGATGTTCAAGGAGCCGATCCAAATTGTATATTATGTCACTCTGATCCTGATGGGATTAAAGGAAATGATCCACGAACTCATGCTAGTGGATTCTTGAATGACTCAAATGGTGATTGGCATACTGACGGTGCATCAGTTTGCTACGACTGTCATTCAAATACAAATACTGCAGGTATTGGTTTCTGTGGTTATTGTCATGGAGCAAAATAAATTTTTTATTCAAATTATTGGTATAAAAATGAGAAGTAAATATTTAGTATTTTTTTTAATTCTGATATCTTCACTTTTTATTTGTAATTGTAGTGAAGTTAAAGATGATATTACTCAACCTCCTGAACTTGAAGGTGTTCATCCTGATGGTTTTGGAAAACTTGGTTCTGATAAGTTCCACAGTTTTAAAATTCAAAATGAAAAATGGGATATGACTCCTTGTCAAAAATGCCATGCTTCAGATTATTCAGGCGGGACAGCAGAAGTTTCTTGTTTAGGATGTCACTCGGGAAGTGCAGGTCCAGAAGCATGTAATACTTGCCACGGTGTTTTTGCAGATGAAAACAGAATTGCTCCCCCGACCGATCTTGATAATAATTATGAAACTAGTGCAAAAGGTGTAGGAGCTCACACAGCTCATGTTTATGAGAATGAATTTAGTTTAGGTGTTTCATGCTATGAATGTCACCCTGGAAATGTAGGTTCAGGCAACTACGTTGCGGCTCATATTGACGGACTGCCTGCAGAATTGGCATTTGGAACTTTTGCATCTTCCGGTTTATCTGCCCCAACGTACAATTCAGATTTAAGTTGTGCAAATACTTATTGCCATGGTAATTTTGAATATGGATTAATTCAAGGAAACAATTACTCCCCTATTTGGAATATTGTTGATGGAACTCAAGCTGCTTGCGGTACTTGCCACGGTAAAGATGGAACACCAACACCAAAAGGACACTTTGGCAACTTTGGACCTGAAGATTGTAAAACATGCCATAGTACAACATTTAATGAAGATGGCTCACTAAACATATTTAATCATATAAACGGTGAACCAAACTTTAACTAAAAATTAATTATTTTTTCTTTTAAAAAAGGCATTCATTTTGGATGTCTTTTTTTATGCAAAAGCGAAATATTTTTTCTGAAAAAATGTCCTAAGATTTAATTAGTTTTATTGTCCTAATTAAATAATATTTTAATACTGAAAGACATTAGAAAATGTAAATAAATATAATAACTTTTAAGATTTTATGGTCGATACAATACATTCATTAAACTTTCTTTTGCCAATCCTTTATGTGGTAACTTTTGGAATTTATCTTTATGATTTTATTAAGGATGATAGTAAGGTTAGTAATGCAAAAAGAGTATTCTTGTTTTTAACCTTATTTCTACATGTTCTTTATTTAATTTTCAGAACAATAGAGTTCAACCATCCTCCAATTACAAATAAATTTGAAATCTTTACGGTTTTGGCTTTCTCATTGGGCTTTGCATATTTTATTCTTGAGCTATTAACGGATATAAGAGGAACCGGTGCATTTATTATCCTATTTTCATTAATTTTTCAAGTGATTTCATCAATTTTCATACAAGATTTAATTGAAGTAAAAGAAGTTTTAAGGAATAGATTACTCGGCATTCATGTAATGAGTGCTTTGTTGGGGTATTCGGGATTTACTATAGCTGCTGTTCATGGAGTATTATTTTTCCTTCTATATAAAGAAATTAAACTAAATAGATACGGACTAATATTCAAACGTTTACCAAGTTTAGAAATTTTAGAAAAATTAAATTTCTACTCGGTTGTTATTGGATTTATACTGCTGACAATCTCAATTTTAATCGGATTTATTTGGTTGCCGGTAGCCTTCCCCAACATTAGTTATGTCGATCCTAAACTAATATCTGTAAGCATTGTGTGGCTCGTTTTTGGTATTGGAATTGCTGCCAAAGTATTTGCAAAACTATATGGTAAAAAAGTAATAATTTTTTCCCTTGTTGGTTTTTCAATTGCTTTAATTTCATTACTTG
>CAYXXW010000001.1:55180-68004 GCA_964469115.1 uncultured Melioribacteraceae bacterium | reverse complement strand
ATAGTTGGACCAATTAGCAATTCTGTAAGCGGTGTTCAGCTTGATAAAAATGCAAAATATAACTCAATAGATGAAATGCATAAATACGCAAAGTCTGTTTCAGAAAAAAATAATGAGATTATTGAGCACTTTCCGCGTGTTGCTTTTTTATGCACCTTAATTAAGAAAGAAGTAATAGATAAAATCGGTGGTCTCGATGAACGATTTTCGCCAGGTAATTTTGAGGATGATGATTTTTGTTTACGTGCACAACTCGCTGGTTACAAAACTGTAATTGCAAAGGATGTTTTTATTCATCATTACGGCTCAGTAAGTTTTAAGCAAAATGGGAATGATAAATACAGCGAAAGATTAAAAATTAACGAGAAGAAATTTATTGATAAATGGGGAAGTAATCCGGAAGGTGTATGGCTCAAGGGTGAAAAAATTGTTAAACGGGAATTAAAATATCCTATAAACCCTGATTTATACATTCAAAGTTTAGAGCGAGCATTTATAAACATTGATGATGAAGAATATGATTTAGCATTGGAAAACTTAAAATTTACTTTAGAAAATTTTAATAGTTCAGATCATAAAGGATATGAAAATGTTAGTCAAGAGGATTTACTAAATATAGCCGGAAATTTAGCACTAACTAAAAATGAACTGGAAGAAGCAAAAGCATTTTTTGAAAAGCAATTGGAAGTAGATCCAAATTCATCACAAGCATGTTTTGGTTTAGGCGAAGTTTTTAATAGTGCAGAAATGTATAAAGAATCCAAAACAATGCTGGAGTGGGCAATTGCGAATGATGAACAAAATAGTAACGCAAAAATAAGATTGAGTGAGGTAAATAATAAACTAAATTTACCTGAAGACCATAATTCATTAGTTGAAGAAAATAAAATGGTTAATGAATAATGCCTAAATTGACATTAAGTATGATTGTAAAAAACGAAGAAAAATATCTTCGTGAATGTTTAGAATCTGTAAAAGATATTGCGGATGAGATTATCATAGTAGATACCGGCTCAACAGATAAATCAATTGAGATTGCAAATGATTTTAATGCAAAAGTTTTTCACTTCAAGTGGATAAATGATTTTTCTGCAGCAAGAAATTTTGCTCTATCAAAATCAATCGGTGATTGGATTCTTTATCTTGATGCAGATGAAAGACTTTCAGAAAAATCAATAATTGAATTGAAAAAAGTAACTGCAAGTTCAAATAAAATTGGAGTTAAATGTTTAGTAAACAGTATTGATTCACTTCGGAATAATTCACAAATGATGAAATATATTAGGTTATTTAATAATAATTCTAATACTAAATTTACCGGCAAAGCTCATGAGCAGATTGAAGAGTCACTTCTGCATAACAATTATAAAATTATTGATTCTAACATAGAAATTATTCATCTGGGTTATGATGTCCCGGAGGATAAATTAAAGGAGAAAGCAAATAGAAATCTAACTCTACTTTTAGAAGATTATTCAAGACAAAAAACCTCTTATCTTGCTTACCAGATTGCAAACTCCTATTCCGTTTTGGGAGATCAAAATAAAAAAAATATTTATTACGCTGAAGCATTAAATGATAGTTCTTTAGGAAAAGAACTTAGATCAATTTGTTTTATTAACTTGGCTGAAAGTGAAATGCTTAATGGAAATCTGGAAAAAGCTAAAAAATTTATTGATGAAGGTTTATTAGAAAATAGAGTACATGCAATTCTCAATTTGATTGCTACTCAAGTATATGGCAAATTTGAGGAATACGAATCAGCAATTCAGTTTTGTAAAAATGCTTATCTACTGAATAATGCAAATGCTATAAAAAATTCTGAGAATAAAAATCAATTAATAAAGATTGATGAATTAAAAATTATTTATCAAGGAATTTTACTTTCAGTAATGTCAAATGATAAAGAAAATTTCAATTATTTTTTCAATCTTCTATCAACAAATAAAGGAAATCTTTCTGAAATTTTAGAAAAATTATTAAATCAAAAAAGAATAAATAATTCTGAACTAATCAAATTAGGTAATCATACAAATAAAGATAATTTGGAACTCATATTTAAATTATTTGAAAATTGCCCACATAATATTGAAAAACTAAAATATCTTCAAAATATTTTTAATGAATTTAGCACTAACTCAAAATTTCTATCTTATTATGGTTCTTTCCTTATGAATCAGAATAAAAATGTGTTGGCCCAAGAAATATTTGAATCCGCAATTGAATTAGATAATTATGATCCTGCAATAATTTTATATTTATCTTCTATATATATAAAAGAAAGTCAATTTGAAAAACTTATTATATTATTAGAACAAACAGAACTAGAATCTAAAAATAATCCTATCCTAGAAAAGAACTTAAATCTCCTAAAGGAAAAACTTGCACCTCTTCTGAGTACATCACTCGGGTAATAGTGATTTAACCTGAGAATTTTTATCATCTTACTACTATAAACTTTTAAAATGGCATCTCGATAATGTTGGTAGGTTAATTATTAACTCACGAAGTTTCAGCCAGTAAAGGCTGGTTGATTTTAACAAACAACTGTGGGCAAGGATGCCTGCAATATTTTAACAAACCATGGAGGTTTAAATGTCACAATCATTTAGAATTAACACAAACGTTGGTGCTCTTAGAGCTTATAATGCACTTGCTAAGCTTAATCAGCAGTCACAAACAGCTCAATTGCGTTTAGCTTCTCAAAAGAGAATTAACAATGTAGCTGATGATACATCAGGTTTCAATGTTGGTAAATCATTGGATTCTAAAGTAACAATTATGCAATCAGCACAACGTAACGTTGGTTCTGCTCAAGATATGCTTGCAACAGCAGAAAGCCAGTTAATCAGTGTTAAAGATATGATTACTCAAATCAGAGGTAAAATAGCTGATGCAAGTAATCCAACTGCTGATAAAGATTCTATTGCAAAAGATATTCAATCAATTGCTGATGAATTAGCATCTTCTTTTGGGTCAACTAAATTTAACGAAACAAGCTTACTTCAATCAGTTGCAGGTGGAGCTGGTTCCGGTTTTACATTCCAAACTGGAGTTTCTTCAAGTGATTCAATCAACATCGATTATGGTGCTGGATTAGTTGGTAGTACTGACACAACAGCTTTTACAACTGATGTAGAAGGTCTCTCGGCAGAAGTTGCTGCTGCTTTAGATGCACTTAAAGGGGTTGATGCTGACGGTATCGCTTCATTAGATGTTGATGCATTTGATGATGCAGTAGATGCTTCACTTGGATCAATAGGTAATTACTCACAACGATTAAATGCTAAACAAGACTTCTTGTCATCTGCAATCTTAAATTCACAATCAGCTTATTCCAGATTGTTTGATGCTGATATAGCTCTTGAGTCGTTGAATGCAACAAAAGCACAAATTGGATCACAAGCTGCTTCAGCAATGTTCGCTCAATTGAACTTTGCTCCGCAACAAGTGCTTCAATTATTTGGTTAATAATTATCTTTTAACTTTTAGCTCTTCCAAGAAATTGGAAGAGCTAACTAATTTATAGTAATTCGGGAAAATAATGTATAATTCTTCAGCCGCGTTAAAAATTAATGATGTAAATAATAGAGCAAATGCATATTTAGCTAATGAAATATTAGATGCTTCACCGCAAAAATTATTAATTAAAATTTATGATTTTGCAATTGCTCAATGTAAGAACAAAAATATTGAAAAAACTAATAAAGCTTTAATGGCTTTACAAACAGCGCTAAGATATGACGATGAAAGCTCAATTGAAATTTCTAATGGATTAAGGAATCTTTATGAATTTTGCCAAGATCAAATGAGACAAAGAAAATATGAAATTGTTGAAAAAATACTTTCTGAGTTACGCGAAACTTGGCTTAGTGCGTTTAAAAGTTAAAGCTAAGGATAAATAAAATGGATATTCTCAGTACTTCGGGTATCAATAATCTAATAAATAATTTTAGGTACTCTGAGAGATATAAAAGAATTGATCCTCTTGAAGCAAAGAAAACAAAATTCTCTAATTTATCTAATCAATGGAATGCTCTTAGTGGAAAATTAAATTCACTAAATTCTTTACTTTCTAATTTTAAAGACAGTGAATCGAAGACTATCTTTGGATCAAAAAGTGTTGAATTAACAAGTGATGAGTATTTTAGTGCTTCTGCAACTTCAACAGCTTCGTTAAGCTCTTATGATATAAGAGTTACTCAACTGGCAAAAAATGATTTAGTAATGTCCGATACGGTTTCCTCTACAGATTTATCGGGGTTAACTGCAGGTACTTACACATTTAGAGTTGCAAGCGGTGATTTTGACCAAAATATAAGTGTTGATATTACTGGAACAGAAAATTTAGAAGAGATGATGGAATTGGTTTCCGATGCAATTAATACTGCTTCTGATGGTTTAGTAAATGCTTCCGTTTTTTCTCCAACAAGTGGTGAATCGAAAATGTCAATTGTGGCTTCGGAATCTGGTGGAGCAAATGCAATAACCATTGAAGATGTGACGGGATCTTTACTTGGCAACATAGGGTTAGATTTAACTAGTAGAACACTAAGTTCTGGGAATAATGGCGGTTACTCACATTCTGCTGATGAGCTAAATTCAAAAATGACATTAAATGGTGTTGAAATTGTAAGAGATTCGAACACAATTACTGATTTGATAAATGGAGTTACTCTTTCGTTAAAACAAGCAATGGAAGTTGGAATTCCTACTGTTAATATAACTGTTAAAAATAATGTTGATGCTACAAAAACTGATATCGAAGACTTTATTAATAAATTTAATGAAGCTTACTTACAGATAAAAGACAATTATACTTCTAGTGAGGATGGTAAAAGAGGTATTTTTGTAGGCAACACAAGCGCTATAAGTTTAATGCAGAATTTAGGAAGTATTGTCTCAAATAAAGTTGAAGGAATTGAAGACGGAAAATTATCATTTTTGAGTCAAATAGGAATTAAGTTTGAGCCTTCAAAAGGGTTGGTTATAGCTGATAGTGATGATTTAGAAGATGCACTTAACTCAAACCCAAATCAAGTAGCATCAATATTTAATTCAGAAAACGGAATTGCAAATCAGTTGTTCAGTTTGGTCGAAAATTATGTTGGTGATTCAGGCGTGATTAAAAATATGGTAAGCGCCTACGACAAATCTGTTACTTACTATAAAGATAAAATTACCTATCAAGAAGAGAGAATTGATAAAAGTGCTTCGATTTTAAGAGGTCAGTACGAAAAATTACAATTACAACTTGCTTCATTGAATCAAATGCAATCATACTTTAATATGGCAGGTATTTTCTAGTTATGATTGAAATGAATCAAGGTATCAGTGAATTAAATAATTATTTATCATTAGTTTTACATAACTTAGAACATATTGATGATGAAAATTTTGATAACACAGTTACTAATATAAATTCTTTGATAAAAAAAATTGAAAACAGAAAAATTGAATTAAAGAATAATTTTAACTTGCAAAGTCTTAAAGATAATTGTGATGTAGCTAACACTGCAGTTAAAGAAATAAAACTGAAGTTCGATGATATAATTGAAGCTAAAAAAGAAAAAGAAACCATAGTAGTTTCTGAATTAAATAAAATAGCTAACGAGAAAAAATTAATTAAGTATAAGAGGTAATGTCGTGAACATTAAGGGAGTGGGAAATAATCTGAATCGTTACACAGAGCTTTATAAAAAGCAGGAAGAAGCAAAGAGCCGGCAAGCTCAGCAGAAAACTGATAAGCTCGAATTGTCTGACGCAGCAAAAAAATTAAAAGCAGAAGGAATTGATCCTAAAGTGATTGCAGATGTTAAAATGAAAGTAGAAAGCGGTTACTACAATTCCGATGAAGTGATTAACAAAGTAGCTGATGAAATTATAAAAGTTTTTAATCAAGAAAACTAATATTAACTGGTTGTCTCTTTTAATCTCAGCTGCAAAAGTTTATTTACCTTCTGCGTTATTAGGCTGATTGTTTCAGCAGTTGGTAAAATATGGTAAAAATTCCAAAATTTTAAGAGACAACCATTCTTACTTTTAACCAATCAATCTTTTCTATTCTATATCATTTATTTGTAAAAAAAGTTAAATTTAATTTTTAGGATTATTAGAACTTAAAAATAGGTCTAACTTGGCAGATAACGTACATGACAATAAGTTAAAAATACTTGGCAAGCTAGCCGCCAGTCTTTCGCACGAAATCAAAAATCCTCTTTCAGTTTTGAAGTTGAATTTAGATTACTTGAAAATGAGTAGTGAAAAATTTGATAAGGAAACTAATGAATGTATTGATGCCTCACTCGAAGCCGCTGATATAATTAACCAACTCATTCATAACACTCTCGAATTTTCTCGCAAAAATAAAGATGGTTTTGAAGAGTGTAACATAAATGATATTATTAATAAGGCAATTAATATTACAAAGGGTAATGCAAATAAGCGTAATATTACCTTTCAAGTTAATATGGATGAAACCCTTGATACTATAATAGTTAATGAAACTAACATTCTTCAAGTTCTAGTGAATATAATATCAAATGGTCTGGAGGCAAGTAAAAATAATTCAAAAATTATAATTAATTCATTTTTGGAAAATAATAAAGTTTGTGTGGATGTAATTGATGAAGGTTCAGGAATTACTGAAGAGGATCACACTAAAGTATTTGATGAATTTTATACCCAAAAAGAAGGCGGTACCGGACTTGGTTTAAGTGTTTGCAAAACAATCCTTAATGACCACGAAGCAAATTTTAGTCTTAATAATAATTCTGAAAAGGGTATAAGATTTAGAATTGAATTTAAATCAAATGGGGCAGAATGAAAGCAAAAATTTTACTAGTAGATGATGATAACTTATTTGTTTTAGCATTAAAAAAAGTATTAATTAAACGTGGCTATGATGTTGATATTTGTATGGAAGGCGCTAAGGTTGAAGAATCTGTCAGTTTTCATTCCCCGGACATTATATTATTGGATATTTTTTTAACAACTCATAATGGTTTAGATATTCTTAAAGAACTTCAAAAGAAATTTTATCACATACCTGTTATTATGATCACCGGTTATGCAGATGTAAAAATTGCAGTAGAGGCAATGAAATCAGGAGCATTCGACTTTTTATTGAAACCCATTGAAGTTGATCAGCTTGCTATTGTGCTTGACAAATGTGTGCGTCATTTTCAGTTGATAATGGAGGTTGATGGACTACACGAGATACTTAATCCTGATAAATTGACAAGGGAATTTTTTGGAAAGAGTAGATCAATACAAAGAGTTTTAAACGTTGTTGAAAAATTAGCAAAGAGTGATGATACAACAATTTTACTTGAGGGTGAAAGTGGAACCGGTAAAGAAGTTTTTGCTAAATATATTCATCAATCAAGTCCGCGAAAAAATAATGTTTTCATTCCTATTAACTGTGGATCAATTCCAAAAGACTTAGCAGAAAGCGAATTGTTCGGGCATGAAAAAGGGGCATTCACTGGGGCTTCCCATAAGACAAAGCTCGGTAAATTTGAACTGGCAAATGGAGGTACAATTTTACTTGATGAAATTGGTGAGCTTGGTTTGGATATTCAAGTAAAGCTATTAAGGGTTCTGCAGGAAAGGAAATTTTATAGAGTTGGCGGTGAACGTGAAATTAGTGTTAATGTTAGAGTTTTAGCCGCTACAAATAAAAGTTTGGAGGATGAAGTAAAAAAAGGAACATTTAGGGAAGATTTATTTTATAGACTTAATGTTGCAAATATTATTATTCCATCATTAAGGGAACGTAAAGAAGATATTCCGTTACTGGCATATTCTTTTGTAAAAGAGTTTGCACAAAAGTTTGATCAAAGTTTAAAAGGATTTGATGATGAGGCCATTGCTCTGCTGCAGGCATATAGATGGAAAGGCAACGTTAGAGAGTTAAGAAACGCAATGGAACGAGCGGTGCTAATGATGGACGGAGATGAAATAAAAGAACAGCATTTTAATTTCCTATCATCAGGCAAGCAAACAGAAGACAGCGATTTTACTTCTTTTGAATTAAAAGTACCGCCAGAAGGTGTTAAAATTGACGTTGTATTAAAGGATTTAATACTTAAAACACTCAATATTACAAAAGGAAACCAAGTAAGAGCTGCTAAAGTTTTGGGTTTATCACGCTCAAAATTAAGATATAGAATGGAGCAGCTTGGAATTGAAGTAACAAAATCGATTCAATGATTTTTGCGGTTCACACTTTAATGTAAGATCACTCATCTTAGCTTTAGCGGGAAATTATTTATCTCTGACTAGAAAAATACCCATGTTATTCAAGAATTATAGATGCTAAGCTGTTTATAAGTAATTATTATTCACATTTTACAACAACTCAGATTTAGTTCGATACCCACCAGTAATGTTAGATCAACATCATTTCTATAAGTATTTTATACTCATTTTTTCTTCTTAATAATAAATAATTAATAATAATATACGATGGTTAGTCATGGAATTGTGATGTGTGTCAACAATTAATTACCCGTATAGTAAGAGGGAAAAATGAGTAATAAATTCAATTTAATTAAGCAAATATTGGATACTGATGAATCGGAGAAAATTCGAACAACTGTTGAAAATTTTCAACTAGTTGAAATGCCTGATGAAATTGTTGAATTTGTTACCGCAAAACTTCTTTCGAAAGATAATGGCATTAAAGATACAATCACAAGAATCTTATCTTATAATAAAAATAGTAATATTCCCAAATACTTGGTTCCTTATATATCATCACAAGATATAACTGCGAGAAATTTAGCCGGTGAAATTTTACTAAAAAGAAAAAATGAATCAATAAATGCAATGCTAAGCTATTTGCCTGAAGCTAATGATGATGAACAAAAATTTATTATTGATATTCTCGGATTAATTGGTGATCCTCAGCCTGCAGAAGAAATTGTTAGTGTTTTAAAATACACAAAAGATGACAATGTAATTTTAGCATGTGTTGAAGCCTTGGGTAATTTGCGAACTGATATAGGCATAAATGAACTGATTTCAGTTTACAAACAAAATGAATTGTTTCGTCCCACTGTAATTGAAGCTCTAGGAAAAATTGGCACGCCAGAAAGCATAAGCTTTATTAACCAAAATTACTATGGTGCAGATGAGTTAACAAAATACTCGTTAATTGAAAGTCTTGGAAATATTGGTAATAAAGAATCTTTTGAAATGCTAATTAATGATGTTAAATATCTTGATGGAGCATTCAAATGGGTCGCAATAGAAACAATTGGCAAATTGCAAGAGAAATTGAATTTATCTTTGCCTTCGGATATTACATTGAAAAATTCACTTTTAGAAACACTTGAATCTGCAGACATTCAATATAAAAAATCAGCAGTACGTCTTGTTTGTTTATTCAATGATGAAGATCTATTAGAAAAGGTATTAAATATTTATGGTAATGATGAAGAGATTGATCAGAAATTAAAAGAATACTTTTCAAATAATACAATTTCATTCTTAAGGAAGATTTCACAATATCTTGATCAAAAGCCTCAGAATATAAATCAGATTATCAAATTGATAGTTGAAATGATTCAATTAGACGGCGGTGAAAGGTTACAATCATTAAACGAGTTAGAACTAAGATCAATTGTCGAGCAATTTACAATTCTTTTAACCAACTCGGATGAAGAAGTAAGAGCTACAGCAATGGAATTGCTCTTCTTTTTAGATGCTGAAACAGCATTGTTGTTTAGCGACACAATGTTGGAGGATACAGTTTCATGGAATAGATTAAAGTTACTCGAAATAATTCAAAATAGCGAACACCCCCAAATTACTGCTATTTTAAAAAAACTTGCCAATGATGGTGATGAAATGGTAAGAGAGAATGCCCAAGTAATCCTGAATGAAAAGGGAATTAGCAATTTACAATTAAAGGATCAATAGATGTTGAATTCTGCTGCAGCTAAAGCTCCTCAAGGATTGGGGAAGTTAAGTTTTAATTTTGGTACTGCTCAAGATCAAAAATTGACTCACCAAGAATTTATTGAGTGGCGTAAACTGATATATGATTTATGTGGAATATATTTTCAAGATAATAAAAAATATCTTCTTGAAAGCCGTTTACAGAAAAGAATAAAACATTTACACATCGAGGATTTTGAAAAGTATCTTCTTTACTTAAAAACTAATCCTAAAAGAGAGGAAGAAAAGAAACATCTTTATGAGGTAATAACAATAAATGAGGCATTCTTTTTCAGGAATCAACCTCAGTTGGATGCATTAGTAACAAGTATAGTTCCTGAAATCTTAGAAAGCAAACCTGGCGGTATAAAAAAACTTCGAATATGGAGCGCAGCTTCATCTTCAGGTGAGGAAGCATACTCCATTGCTATGATTTTGAAAGAGTTAATTCTCCCTAAATATCCACATTTGAAAGTTGAAATAATTGGTACGGATATTAACTATGCAGTAATAAATATGGCTAAAAGTGGAATATTTAAAGAATACTCAATTAGGAATACACCGCCGATATATCTTAAAAAATATTTTGAAAAAGTAGATAATACTTATGTTATTGATCCCAAAATTAAGGAGATGGTTACTTTCAAAGTTTCCAACTTATATGATGATAATGAAGTAAGAATGATGGGCAAGTCTGATATAATTTTTTGTGCAAATGTTCTTATTTATTTCGACCAACAATCTAAAACTAAAGTTGTTAACAATCTTTATAATAATCTAAATCCAAATGGTTATTTATTTATCGGATATTCAGAAACTTTACACGGAATTTCTAAAGCATTTAAATTAGTAAGTTTTCCTAAAACAATAGGGTATAAAAAAGGTAATTAAATGAAAAAGGTAATATTGATTGCCGATGATTCGCCAACGATTAGAAAATTTGTTTCGTTCTCTTTAAAGGCGCATGGATTTGAAGTAATTGCTGCTTGCGATGGTATGGAAGCTGTTGAGCTATTACCAAATTCTAATGTTGATTTGATAATTACAGATTTGAACATGCCTAACATGGATGGCTTCGAATTAATTAAAGCAGTCAGAGAAAATGAGAATAATAAAGATATCCCAATAATTATTCTTTCTTCATTAAAGGGAAGTGAGGAAATTGAGCGTGGATTGAAAGTAGGGGCCAATTCTTACTTGGTAAAACCATTCGATCCTAAAAGAATTCAGTATGAAGTTGCAAAGTATATTAACTAATAATAATTAACAGGATATAAAATGGAAAAGAAATTTTTAGTTGTTGACGATTCAGTTACAATGAGAAGAATTGTTGTTAACACACTGAAAACATTAGGATATAACAAATATGTCGAAGCCGAGCATGGTCAAGATGCTTTAAATAAATTGGAGTCAGATGGTGAGATTAATTTTGTTATTACCGATTGGAATATGCCAGTTATGTCTGGACTAGAGCTTACAAAGGCGATACGCGGTAATGAAAAAGTTAAATCTTTGCCAATTCTGATGGTAACTACGCGAGGAGTAAAAGAAGATATAGTTGAAGCATTAAAGGCAAGGGTTTCAAACTATGTTACTAAACCTTTTACACCGCAAATTCTTAAAGACAAAATCGATTTAATATTATCTAACTAAAAGGTAATTAATATGAGTGAATCAGTAAAAAATTTAAATGATATGTTAGTTAAACTTAGAGAAGTTGAGGGTGTCTTTAAGTTTGGTGAAAAAATGATTCCCGTAGTTGAGGGATTCGTTTTGTTTATTAGTGACTTTTTGCCATTTGTTGAACAAGTAAGTGGTTCAATTGAAGATACTCGTTCAAAAATTCCTGAAGCATTTAACCAGATTAATAAAGTTACTAATGCTACTGAGTTAGCAATGACAGAAGTGCTCGATAAAATTGACGAAATAAACGATCAGCTTATAAGTGTCAATGAATGTATGGATGAACTTATTGAGCGAAAGGTTGTAACTTCTGAACTAGTTGAAAGTTTGCGAATGCATTTGAATGATTCTGAGGAAGCTAATGCATTGCTTGATAAAATTGCAGAAAATGTTGATACCGGATTAACCTTAGAACTTGTGAAAAATAAAATTAGAGAAGTCACGGCAGGTACGGATCAAATCACAATGTCGTTGCAAGTTCAGGATATTACTGCTCAGCAGTTAGCTGCTGTAAATCATCTAATTGTATCGGTACAGCATAACTTGAAGACATTGCTTAATACAGTTGATTCAAAAGGTCTGGGCACCGATAAAAACATTCAAATGGATAAGTTACCGGATATACATTTTGACGCAAAAGCAGATTATAATCCAAACAGTAATCAACAGAGCGATGTGGATTCAATAATTAAGAAAGAGAAAGCATCACAAGAAGAAATTGATAAATTATTTTCATAAAAGAAAGCAGAACAATGGCTGATTATTCACTTCTTGTAGATCCTGAAATGGCGGAAATTTTTGAGAGTTTTGTAGTGGAAACCAATGAAACTCTTGAGCAGTTAGATATTGATCTAATGAAGTTAGAAAGTACACCTGAAGATGCTGACTTGCTTAATAAAGTTTTTAGGTCATTTCACACAGTTAAAGGGACTTCCGGATTTTTAGGCTTAGTTAAAATGCAAGCTTTAACACATAGGCTTGAAGATATCTTAAATAAACTGCGTAAGGAAGAAGCTAAACTTAATTCTAAGATAATGGATGGTATTTTAGAGGGTTATGATGCGCTCCGTGAACTATTGCTCGTAGTTGAGAATAATAAAAATGAAGACTTTGATACGGATCAAATAATTCTAAATCTCCAAAACATTCTTGGAAATTTAGAAAATGGGAACTTTGAAGAAGAAAGTGCTATAGTC
>CAYXXW010000001.1:12823-55080 GCA_964469115.1 uncultured Melioribacteraceae bacterium | reverse complement strand
AAACATTCTTGGAAATTTAGAAAATGGGAACTTTGAAGAAGAAAGTGCTATAGTCAAAGAGGAAGTTAAAGAATTAGTTGAAGAAGCAATACAGAAAGCATTTATTGAAAGTAATAAGAAAATGAGAGCCGAAAGTTCTAAAGGATTGGCTATCACCGCAGAACTAGTGACTGCAATAGAAGAACCAAAAGAAGAAATAAGAAATGTAGGGAATAGCACTCCGGTAGAGTTTGAACTTAATCTTGGTGAAAAAAAGGTTGAACCTAGAATCAAAAAGGAAGAAATTAAACCGCAACCAGTAAAAAGCAATACTCTTGATAGTGCAAATAATTCTGCACCCAAGCCGGCAGCTGAACAAACTATTAGGGTAGATGTTGAGCGTCTTGATGAATTGCTCAATTTGGTTTCAGAATTAGTTCTGGGCAGAAACAGACTTGCTCAGTTAAACAATGATGTAGCAATTAATTATGAAGGTACAGAGATTGCTAGAAATCTTGGTGACACAGCTAGACAAATTGATTTGCTGACTACAGAATTGCAGCTAGCCGTGATGAAAACCAGAATGATTAAAATTGGAAAGGTATTTAATAAATTCCCAAGATTAGTTAGAGATTTAAGTAAAGAAACCGGTAAAAATATCAATCTGGTAATTAAGGGAGAAAAAACTGAGCTAGATAAAACTCTAATTGAGGAAATCAACGATCCATTGGTTCATCTAATAAGAAATTCAGTTGATCATGGAATTGAACCGCCCGAGCAGAGAGAAAAAGAGGGTAAAAACAAAACCGGTACAATTACACTATCAGCCGAGCATGAAGGAAATCATATAATTATTTCGATTATTGATGACGGAAAAGGAATTGACCCTGAAATAATTGTTAATAAGTCCATTTCAAAAGGAATAATTACAAGAGAAAAGGCCGAGGAATTATCTAGACAAGAAATATTTAACTTAATATTTGCTCCTGGTTTTTCAACTGCAGAAAAAGTGACCAACGTTTCTGGAAGAGGTGTGGGCATGGATGTTGTCAAAACTAATGTTACCCGTCTTCGTGGCATAATTGAAATTGATTCTGAAGTTGGGAAAGGGACCAAAATAGATATTAAATTGCCTTTAACATTGGCAATAATTCAAGGATTATTGGTTAAAGTTGCCGGCGAAACCATTATTTTGCCGCTAAGCTCTGTTGTAGAAGTTGTAAAGATTAAAAAAGAACAAATTTACAATGTTAATAAAACAGCATGTATAAAATTAAGAGATAGAGTTTTACCATTAATTAACATCGACAATCTACTTTACCATAGAGATACTCTTCAAAAAGACTCAGAAAATCAGTTTGTTGTTGTAGTTGGATTGGCGGAGAAAAAATATGGAATAAAAGTTGATGATCTTATTGGACAAAAAGAAATAGTAATTAAATCACTTGGTAAATATTTGGGTAACATTGAAGGTGTTGCCGGTTCAACAATTATGGGCGATGGTGCAGTAGTAATGATTGCCGATATTGGTGAAATTGTAAATAAATTAATTGGATAAAATGGCTGAACAGATCAAAATACTTGTGGTTGATGATTCCGCTTTCATGCGAAAATCATTGACATTACTTTTAGAATCAGATCCGCAAATTAAAGTAATTGATACTGCAAGTGACGGACTTATTGCGATTGAAAAAATAAAAACTCTCCATCCGGATATTGTTACATTAGACGTAGAAATGCCGAACATGGATGGCATTTCGGCACTTCAAATTATAATGAAGGAATGCCCAACACCCGTTTTAATGGTGAGTTCACTTACACTAGAAGGCGCGGATACTACTCTTAAAGCATTAGAATTAGGTGCTATTGATTTCATCCCTAAGGAAATGTCCTTTGTTAGTGTTGCAATAACAAGTATTAAGGATGAGTTAGTTAGTAAAGTTAAGGCTATTCACAGTAGTAAAGCAGTAGCTAAAAAAATAAGTCGAACTAGCTCTAATGATAATAAAAAATTAAAGATTCAGAAACCAGCGTTATCTAAATTACCTAAGTTGCGTTATAGTGCATTAGCCATTGGTATTTCTACTGGGGGACCAATTTCATTACAAAAAGTTGTGCCGTTATTATCTGAGAAAATAAATATACCAATTTTTATAGTTCAGCATATGCCGCCTAAATTTACGGCGTCCCTCGCAGACAGGCTTAATTCTTTGAGTCCGCTCCAAGTAAAGGAAGCAGAAGATAATGAAGTTGTACGAAATGGGGTAGTGTATATTGCTCCTGGCGGATTTCACCTTAAATTTAAAACAGATAAAGTAAATAACATAACAATAAAAATTTCAGATAAACCCGATGATGTTCTCCACAAACCATCTGTAGACGTAATGCTCCACTCATTACACGAGGCTTATGGCAAGAATATTTTAGGTTTAATAATGACCGGTATGGGTAAAGATGGGTTGGATGGTATTAAAAAAATTAAAGCTGCTGGCGGACATTGCATCGCACAAGATGAAGAATCTTGTGTAGTTTATGGTATGCCAAGAGCAATTATAGAAAACGGATTAGCCGATGTTGTTGCCTCATTAGAGGAAATTCCTAATATTATAAATAAGGCGATTTAATTATGTACAATTTTAACGAAGAAATATTTAAGGAAATATCCTTTAAAGGATCATCAAAAAATGGCAATGTAATCAATTCAGATGAAATTGAAATTGTTGGCACAAGCAAAATTACAATTGAAGAAGAGAGTCACGAGGGTGTTAAAATCATTTTAAATAAAGATGCTGAAGACAACATTAAGGAAATAAAATTTGTCTGCTCATGCGGAGAAACTAAGTCTGTTTTACTAGATTATAGTGAAGAATAGTTATCAACTGACTAATTTTAGCCAATTTAATTCGAGTATCACCTTAAAAACTACATAAAACCAAACATAAAACTGGCATTAGTTTTGAGTAATCCATTAAAAAAAAGATGGATAAAAAATGCCAATTCCTTCAAATAAGAACTTAGAACAACTTTTAAACTACACAGCACTTAAGCATAAAGTTATTGGCCAAAATATTGCTAATGCTAATACTAAAAATTATCAGCGCAGAGATGTCGAATTTAAAGAATTACTCAACCATGGGATGAAAAATTTATCAAAATCCCAAGAAAGTAATTCTGAATTTACAGTCAAAATTGATGAGCAAAGTGAAATGATTTCAAACGGGAATAGTGTTGATGTAAATAAAGAAATGGCAGAATTAGCAAAAAACTCGATCATGTTTAAGTTCGCATCCCAAAAAATTAACGGTTATTATCAAACTCTGCAAGGCATTATTAGAGGAGGTAAATAATGAAGATTAATCCGAATTTTTCCGCTTTTCAAATCAGCAGCAAGGGAATGAGTATCCAGAAACAAAAAATGGACCTCATTACCGAAAATATTGCTAACACTAGTACAACAAGGACTGAAGATGGAACACCTTATAAGAGAAAGTATGTAAGTGTAGAATTTGAAAAGAATAGTTTTCAGAATACTAAATTCTTTAAGATGCCCGATATAGGATTTAAGGCAGTAAATAAAAATCATTTTTCTGGTCTTTCTCAAAATACTGTTTCAGAACCGGATAATATAAATTTTAATGCTATGGAAAATGTTGATAATAGTGAAGGTGAATTAGTTTATATGCCTGACCATCCAGATGCAAATGAAGAAGGTTATGTTCATATGCCAAATGTAAATGTTATAACAGAAATGGTTGATATGATCTCTGCTTCAAGAAGTTTTGAAGCTAACCTAACAGCTTTTAATGCTGCCAAGCAAATTGCAAAAGATTCTTTGGAGATATAAATGAAGATTTCTACTAACTCATTTGGTAATTATAATCCTATTAGAGCAAATCAAAATAATAATGTTAATAAAGTAGAAATAAAGAAAAATGAAGATTCACTAAGAGTTACAAATGAAGAAAAAAAGTTTTTCACAAATATGTACCCTGAAAATAAAGAGCAGATTGATGGTTATCATTTTTACAATAAAGATGGTGACAAGAAAGGTGTTTCTTTAGGTTCATTATTCGATAAGAGAGGATAAAATGAAAATATCTGGAATCGGAAATTTTATACCAAAGCTTCCAACTCAAAATGAAAAACCTAAGCAAATTAAAAATTCTGAGTTTAATGATATGCTCGGTGGTTTTGTAAAGGGAGTTAATTCAGATCAATTTGAATCCAGAAAAATTACCACAGATTATATTGAAGGAAAAGATGTTGAACTCCACGAGGTAATGATAGCTGGACAAAAAGCAAAAACTAGTTTGGAATTACTGATGGAGATCAGAAATAAAACAGTAGACATGTATAAAGAATTAACTAGGATGTCATAACAGTGGATAAAGCAAAAGATACCTACACAGCTTTAATAAGTATATTCAATAAGTTGTCCATGCAGCAAAGGTTGATGTTGGGTGGAATTTCTGTTGTTGCAGTTGTCTTATTGATATTTATACTTTTTGCATTTAACGAACCGACTTACACAACTCTTTACAGCAATCTAGCTCAAGAAGAAGCATCGGAAGTTGTAAATTACCTGAGCAGCCAAAGTATTCCGTATAAAATTGAAAATGGAGGAAACTCAATTAGTGTTTCCAAAGCTGATGTTTACGAAGTTCGCTTGGCACTTGCCGGTAAAGGCATACCATCATCTGGCATGATTGGTTATGAAATCTTCGATAAAAATACCATTGGTATGTCTGAATTTATGCAGAAGATAAATTTCAAACGTGCACTTGAAGGAGAAATTTCCAGAACAATTTTTCAGCAAGATGGAATTGAAAATGCACGAGTGCATATAGTAACACCGGAAAAAGCAGTATTTAAAGATGAACAGAGAGAAGCAACAGCATCGGTGGTTATTAAACTGAGGTCAGGTTACTTATTACCTCAAAATAGTATTATGGCAATAACTAATTTGGTCGCATCAAGTGTTGAAGGTTTGGATCCAACCAATGTAACTATAATTGATAATAAAGGAAGATTACTCTCGAAGAAGTCTGAAGATAGTCAACTAGCAATAAATAGCGGTAAGCAATACGAAATTAAAAGTAGTATTGAAAAATATCTTGCCCATAAAGCTCAAACTATACTTGATAAAATAGTTGGATATGATAATTCTGATGTAAAGGTAAATGTTGATCTTGATTTTAAACAAATCGAAAAAACTTTAGAAACTATTGATCCTGAATCTCAGATTGCCATAAGTGAGCAAACATCAAAAAACAGCAGCAGCGGTAAGAGTTTAAGTGATTCAAACGCAGTATTTACTGAATCGACAACAACCAACTATGAGCTTAGTAAGACAATTGAGCACATGATAGAAGGTAGTGGTAACATCCAAAGAATAACAGTTGCAGCCGTAATAAATGGTATTAACAGAGAAGTACAAAATGGAGAAACAACCGAAATAGTAAACGAACCAAGGTCCAAAGAACAATTACAGCAGCTTGAATTATTACTGCGTCAATCGGTTGGAATTGATGATACACGTAATGATGTAATTTCACTTGTAAGTATTCCATTCGAGACAAATAAATATGAAGATCAATTCATTGGCAACGGGACTTCCGTTAACAGTGTTGAGCCGTACATAAATTATATCTTAATATTTCTTGCAATTGGGGGTGCGCTATTTGTGCTTAAAGGATTATTAAAAAAATTGAAAGACGAAAGAATTATGATCGGAACGGTTGGTGCCGACGGTTATTCTGATCAATCATTCGATGCTCTATCTAATGCTCCGGTTTGGAACCCTGGGACAAGCAGAACTAAAAGCAAGAAAAATAAAAGGCCTTTATTTGAGATGGGAGATATCGAGGATGAAATAACCGATGAAGCGGCAATGAAAAAAATGAAGCAAGATAAAATCACTAACTACGTAAGTAAAAATCCTGCAGAAGCAGCTAAATTAATAAATTCATGGTTGAAGGAAAATGAGTACGAGTGAACAAATAAAAAATAATGCTATTTCAAAAAGTGATTTAAACGGAATACAAAAATCAGCTTTATTGTTAATAGCTCTAAACGTTGAAACGGCTTCTCAAGTATTTAAGTATTTAGAGCCGACCGATGTTGAATCAATTTCAGCAGAAATTTCTAAAGTAAAAAATATTCCTTCAAATGTTGTTGAGCAAGTAATCGATGATTATCATGATCTTGTGACGGCAAGGGAGTATGTGCTTGAAGGCGGTCTTGATTTTGCGCAGCAAGTATTAGAAAAATCTTTTGGTCTTTCTAAAGCTATGGAAGTTATTGGTAAGGTTAAGAATCTTACTACTCTTCACGGATTTGATGTTCTTAAAAAAGCTGATTCAACTCAACTGGTTAATTTTTTAAGTAAAGAACATCCACAAACAATTGCTCTGATTTTAGCACATTTGAATCCTGATCAAACAGCAGAGGCCCTTGTTGAATTATCAGAAGATTTACGAACTGAAGTAGTTTATAGAATTGCAACTCTAGGTAAAATTTCCCCGCAAACACTAACTCAAATAGAAAAAGTTGTTGATGAGCTTGCTGGATTTTCTATCAATCAGACTATGGGTCAGCTTGGCGGAACAAAGAGCGTAGCAAATATATTAAACCGAATCAATATTTCTATGAATAAGGAAATTATTTCATCTATTGAAGATAAAGATGAAGATGTAGGATTAGAAATAAAAAGATTAATGTTCTTGTTCGATGACATAATTCATTTACAAGACAGAGATGTTCAAAGAATTCTAAAAGAAATTGATCGTAAAGATCTTGCTTTGTCATTAAAAGTTGTTGATGACAGAGTACAAGAAAAAATCTTTTCAAATATGTCCGAAAGAGCTGCTGATCTGCTAAAAGAAGAGCTTCAGTTTATGGGACCGGTTAAACTTAAAGAAGTTGAAGCTGCACAAGGCAGAGTTGTAGATCAGATTAAACAACTTGAAGAGCAAGACGAAGTAACAATTAGTTTCAGAGGCGGTGGTTCCGAAGAAGTTTATGTCTGATACTATAAAATTAAATATAAAGTCAAAGAAAATTAAAGCATTTATTCCAGATTACAATGATACTAAGGATAACTATAACGAGTTACCACATATACTGGAAAAAGAAAAAATTGAGCAGGCACATAAGCATGAGATGGAAGAGGAATACAGAAGAGGATATGAGGATGCTAAAAAAAATGTGACCGAAGAACTTGAACAAAAACATTCGGATGAGCTGCTTAATCAATCAAAAGATTTTTACAGTATAGTTTCAACATTTGAAGAAAAGTTCGAAATATTTGAGAATGATTTCCATTCACTGGTAATTAAAGTTTCTACGAGAATAGCTGAAAAAATATTACAGAAAGAACTTAATGAAAATTCTATGATTGAAAAATTACTTGATCAAAATTTAAGAAAAATAATTGGAGCCAATGATATAATAATAAAACTAAATCCTAATGATTATAAACTTATTCAGAAGAGTAGTAAAGAATATTTAGCTTCTTCCGGTGGTTCAAAAATAAAATACGAGTCTAATGAAAATATTCAAATTGGCGGATGTTTGATTGAATCTGAAATAGGTAATCTTGACGCAAGAGTAGAATCTCAGTTAAATGAAATTGTTAAAAATTTAGAAAATAGTTTTACAAAAATAGAATCAGAATGACAGAATATACCGAAGAAATATTGAACCAGTACAATAGAGTAATTGAATTTGCTAATCCGATAAAACTTAACGGAAAAGTGACTGATGTTATTGGAGCAATAATTGTGTCAGTTGGTCCAAATGTTTCTCTTGGGGAAATTTGTACAATCATTGATCGTGCTGGAAAAGAAATTTGTCAGACTGAAGTGGTGGGATTTAAAGAAGGGAAAGTACTCTCCATTGCACTAGGGGAAATGCAAAATATTGCACCTTCATGCCAAATAGTTGCATCAGGCAGAAGTTTCTCTGTTGGTGTTGGTGAACAACTGCTTGGTAGAGTTATTGATGGATTTGGTAATCCCATTGATGGGAAAGGAGAAATTGAATTTGCATCAATGCGCAATTCATATAGGGAACCACCAAATCCACTGAGTAGGAAAAGGATAAGCACACCACTTCAAACCGGTGTTAGAGCAATTGACGGATTGCTAACAGTAGGTAAAGGTCAGCGTGTCGGCATTTTTTCTGGCAGTGGCGTAGGTAAAAGTGTAATGCTTGGTATGATAGCAAAAAATACAAATGCCGATGTAAGTGTAATCGTCCTTGTGGGTGAACGTGGGAGAGAGGTTAAAGAATTTATCGAAAAAGATTTGGGTGAAGAAGGTTTAAAGAAATCCATAATTGTAGTTGCGACAAGTGATAAACCATCGTTAGCAAGGATTAAAGCTGCTTATATTGGTACAACAATTGCCGAATATTTCAGGGACCTTGGTAAAGATGTTGTTTTAATGATGGATTCGGTAACCCGATTTGCTCATGCTCAAAGAGAGATTGGAATTACAATTGGCGAACCACCAACAACTAAAGGCTATACCCCTTCAGTATTTTCTGTGCTGCCAAAACTTCTTGAAAGAGCGGGTACGTCATCAACCGGAAGTATAACCGGATTTTACACTGTGCTGGTTGATGGTGACGATATGAGCGACCCAATAGCTGATAGCGTGCGTTCAATATTGGACGGTCACTTTGTATTAAGTAGAAAGCTTGCAAATAAAGGACAGTTCCCGGCAATTGATCCTTTGCAAAGTATTAGCCGTGTTATGCCCGATATTGTACCACCTGATCATAGAAGCAGAGCAATGGAATTCAATGAAATACTTTCAGCGTATAACGAAGCAGAGGACCTAATAAATATTGGTGCTTATGTTAAGGGAAGTAATCCCCAAATAGATCATGCACTAAATAAAATTCAATCATTAAGAGAATTTATGAAGCAGGATATAAATGAAGGCGCAAATTATAGTGAAACGATTTCACAGTTAGAAAATTTAATTGAAAAACCGTTGGTTTAATAATTGGCAAAGTTCAAATATAAATTCGAAACGATAAAGGGAATAAAACAAAGACTCGAGAAGAAAACACAGAAAGAGCTTGCTGTTATTGATGTAGACATTGCGAAAAATAATAGTAAAATATTAGAATTAGTAACTCTATTGAAAGAGCAAAAGAAAAAGAAACTCGAAAAAAAAAGTAAGACGATTAAAGAATACCATTTTGATGAAAAGTATGAAAGTTATTTAGTTGAACAAATTGAGCTAATTCGTAAATATATAACTAATAAAAAGATTGAGAGAAATAAAAAGTTACAAGAGTTAGTTAATAAATCAAAAGAAACAAAAACATTTGAAAAACTTGAAGAAAAACATTTTACAGATTTTATAAAAACTCAAGAAAAACTTGAACAAAAAGAAATGGATGAATTTGCAGTAAAAGGATTTCTTAAGGAAAAATAAAATGAAAAACACAATTGTATATGCAATGACATTTATTATAGCTTTTTTAGGTACAACAGCAGTAATCTATATTTTGAACAATAAATTTGCGAATATATTTGCATTAGATTTTAGGGATGCAAAAACTATTGAAGTTATAATGGCAGATAGTTTAGCTTCGATTGATTCTACTGATGTCATGATTAGCGATAGTCTGTTTTTAGCTGAGAATTTATTTCAAGAAGAGAAAGAAGAACTTGAAAAAAGTTTAAATGATACCAAAAGTGAACTGACAAAAGCTGAGCAAGAGTTAAGTATAAAAGAAAAGAAAATTGAACAGCTTAAAAATCAGCTAGAAGAAGAAAAGACAACTGAGTATGCAGAATGGCTTAAATCTACTATTAAGCTATACGAGGCTATGGAGACAAATAAAGCCGCTGATCTGCTTGCTAAGCTACCAGAAAATGAGGCGAGAGAAATTATTTATTCTATGAAAAACAAAAAAGCTGCCGAAATTCTATCCGGCTTAAATACTGAAACTGTAAAAAGATTAACGAGGTCACAAAAATGATTTTTAATCCTCTCTTTATTGGTGAAAATGGAATTACGCAGAGTTTAATACCTAAATCAGGAAAACTTGCTAATAATAAATATCTGTTTTCTGATATTGTCAAAGTTGTAATGAATCCCTCGACAAAAGGAAATGGAAAGTCATCATTGAATCTAAATGGAATTAACAGGGATCTTCAACTCGGCTTAGAAAGTGAACAGAAACTTATTCAATTAAAGTACAGATTATTAACTGATGAACACAGTGAACAAGTCAAATCTGAATTGGCGGATATTTTACCTACTGAAATTGCACAACTTTTAATTAATGAAGAATTAGTCGCATCAAATGATAAAGCTGTTTCTTATATAAGTAAAGAGCCATTGAAAGGTGAGTTGCAAAACTTTTTACATAATTTAATTGGTGCAGAAATTATTGAGCAGAATATTAGTCAGAAATCCGGTTTATTGCTAAATCTTGAGGATCAAAAATCGGCTGTAAATATTGAATTAGTCAAAGACGGTAATGGAAAATCAGTAAGTGATAAGATTATTGTTCAAACCTTAGTCGTTCCTGAAAAATCAAGACTCTTATCAATATTCGGAAACGAAAATAATAATGAAGCATTCTTTAGAACTTCTAGAGAATCTGCAGATAAGTTGTTTGCAAGCAGTAGCGAAATTAAATTAACAAATGGTCAAGCTGAAATTATTAAACCTACTTTAAGCGTTTATTCTTTTTCTCATGATGGCAATGAGTTTGAATCTTTAACAAAAAATATTAGATCAAACAAAACATTCATACACAATCTGAATTTTCTAAAAAACAGCAGTGATAAAGTAGATTTAACTACTAGTAAAGTACCGCTGGAAAAAATTAGTTTTGTACCAAGTGAGTTAAAAAACAATGAAGTTAAAGTAGACGGATTTAAAACTGAGGTCTCCGCCAGCAAATCCTATACAAACCTAAAATTAGTTAATACTAATGAAGGTAAAAAGGAAAGCGATTACAGTGTTAGCAAAATTACAATCGTCAAAAAACAAGATGAGAATAATGTATTAAACTCTGTGAAAAGTAAATCAGAATTAACTCCAAAGGAATTTGAGTCAGCGCTAAGAAGAATTGATTTTAATCAGAAGATTGGTTCACAAAAATCAGAGATCCATTTGATTAAGAACACTAAAAGTAGTAGTTCCCTAAATGATAAGATCACTGAATCGAGTAATATAAAACTTTCAGAAAAATCTAATAATAATGTTGAAAATAAAGAATCAAAACCTAAGTCGGTAGATAATAAAAATTTTAAAACTGATTTAAATGTTAAGACTGGTAAAAAAGTAATTTCAGAATCACCTTCAACTGAGTTTAAAAATGATAAAGCAGAAAATGCTAAATCAAATGAGAATAAAGCCAAGGAAAAATCAGAATCTGTAAAAATTAATGCAAAAGAAGTATCATCAGAAAAGTTGAATGTTGAATTAAAAACAGTTAAAACAGAAAATAATAGTCAGCAAAATAAAGTAGATGATATCAAAGCTCTGAATAATACTAAGGCAAAGATAAATGAGAGCATTAGACCAGCCAGCTCAGTAAATAGTAAAATTGCTTCGGTTGAGAAATCAGAACCTAAACATATTTCTGATCTAAAAACTGAGATGAAAAATAATGTTACTGGTCAAGGAAAAAATGCAACTGACGACCAAGTAAAAAAAGTTCGAGAGAATGATAATAGCACACTTGTTCAAAAAGAAAATCAAGAAGTAAAAGCAGCAACACAGAATTCAGTAAACCCCAATATTGAAAATAGTGTAGTTAAAGACAATAAGAAGTTCTCGGTAAAAATTAAAGGGGGAATTAAGTCAGTAAGTGATAAGAATGAGTCAATAGACAATTCAATTGAAGAGAAACCGGCTGAAGGTAATACTGCAAAAAATAGTGATGCAAATTCAGATAATAATGAATCAAAGTTTAATAAAAGTTCATCTTCGTCATCTGGTCAATTTGAGATGAAGCAACATGTTGAAACTAATTTTCAGACATTAAACAAAAGTGAAATCGGACAACTAAATTTTGCGGATAATAAAACAACGTTTTCCGAACCAAAAGCTGCTCCACAAATTATTAAATCGGTAGAAGTGATAAAAGAAATATCCGAATTTATTTCTAGGCAGGAAAAAGGAAGTTTATCTTTTGACATTCGGCCAGAGCATCTTGGGAGAATGAAAATTACACTTGATACAGTTGATAAAATGTTGAAGGCGCATATTGAAGTAGACAATGAGCAAGCAAAGCAGCTTGTTGAAAAGAATATTGATAAACTTCAGCAGCAGTTAAGTAATAATGGTTTACAACTAAATTCTCTAAATATTTCTTTAAGCTATTCAAAGCAACAAAGAGATGGAAAAAAAATAAATAACAAATCTCAAAACGAATCGGAAAACTTGGGGCAGGTAGGAGAGACCGAAGAAGAAAAAAGTAAAAAACAATTAGGCTATAACACATACGAATATATAGCATAGGAGTAAAAAATGATTGATGGAGTTTCCACTGCATTGAATACAAGCGTAGAATATGCAACAAACAGCAAAAGTGATCTTGATAAAGATTCATTTCTTAAATTGATGATTGCGCAGCTGCAGAATCAAGATCCGTTGGAACCGATGGATGGGTCCGATTATTCTGCTCAACTTGCCCAATTCAGTTCATTGGAGCAATTGCAGAATATTAACGATAGTCTGAACATGAGTCTTGACGCTAACTATCTGTTAACTCAATCCATAACCAATACTATGACAGCTGGACTGATTGGCAAAGAAGTAAAAATTGCGGGAGATACGGTTAAGTATGAAGGACAAGACGAAACCATTATTGGTTATAATTTAATTGCCCCAGCACACGAAGTTGAAATAAATATCTATGATTCTAACAATGTTAAGGTGAAAACATTTGATGATCTAGAATTGGAAGCGGGGCAGTATAAACTTAATTGGGATTTTACCGATAATGATGGCAACAAAGTGAATGTTGGCGATTACCGGGTTGAGATTAAAGCCAAAAACCTTGGTTTAACACCAATGGAAGTTGCACAATACTTTGTTGGTATAATTGATGGCGTTAGATTTTCACCAAATGGTACTTCTCTGGTTGTTAATGATCTTGAATACTCAATCTCAGATGTATTTGAAGTTCTTGAAGGTAGTCAATCTTCTAATGTTACAGAAGAAACAACAGAAGAAGAAGCCGAATTAGAAGATGAGGAAGATAAAAGTTATTTAGATCCTCCTATTCGACTAAAAGATGACGATATTTTCAGTAATAAACTATAGGTAAGTAAAATGTCGCAAATGATTAACGGAATAAAAGTACCTTTTGTTCCGGTAGTTAAGCCCGAGCATCCCGTTGATAAGGTTGTTGAAGGTAAAGGCAGTTTTGATTCGATTTTTAGAAAAGAGTTTGAAAGCATAAAGTTTTCAAATCATGCATCTAAAAGGCTCGAATCACGTGACCTTCAATTATCCAGTACGGATATGAATAAGCTGCAAGATGCTGTAACAAGGGCTGAAGCAAAAGGAGCAAAGGATTCCCTGGTGATGATGAATAACCGTGCTTTTATTGTCAACATTCCGAATAAAACAGTTATTACTGCTCTGGATATTGATAAAAGTAATGAAAACATATTCACCAATATTGATAGTGTAGTATTTACAACGTAAAAATAATTAACTAATTAAATCGGGCGGGACCTTCAAAGGACGCCCCGGATTCGACTGACCGACTGACGTTGAATTCAACTTAACAAACCTTAGGAGGGCATTATGTCTCTTATTAATTCTCTATTCGCCGGTGTATCCGGTATCAGAAATCATCAATCAATGTTAGACGTTATTGGTAACAATATAGCCAATGTTAACTCAATTGGTTATAAAGGAAGCAGAGTTACCTTTAGTGACACATTCAATCAATTTGTTCGTTACGGAACTAATCCAACAGATACAGCTGGTGGTACAAACACTTTTCAAGTTGGTCTTGGTATGAAATTAAATTCAGTTGATAGAAACTGGAACCAAGGTACATTTGAAAGAACAGGTATAACAACAGATTTGGCTTTACAAGGCGACGGACTTTTTGTTCTTAAGAAAAATGGTGAAACATTTTATTCAAGAGCAGGTGCATTTATTTTTGATGCAAATGGTCAGCTGGTTAATCCGCAAAACGGTGCAATTGTACAAGGTAAAGTAGCAACTGATGATGGTACAATTCCTCCTGGAAATAATCTTGAAAACATTGGAATTGATTCTAACTTAAAATTACCTGCTGTTGCAACAACAGACGTTTCTTGGGGTGGTAACTTAGATAGTACTTCACCTTTAACAAGATCTGAAGAGTATGTTCAAAAAGGTAATATAGATGTGGATATGTTAGTTGGTGATATTGCAGAAGAGAACAATACTGTTTATGATGAGCTTGGAAATGAGTATAATTTTAAAACAACATATGAGAAAATAGCGGATAATACTTATAATTTAACATATGAATTATTTGATTCAGATGACAACAGCGTTATAGCTCCAACTACTGTAGAAGCTGTTTTTGACACAGTTGCTAATGAGGGAGCAATGTTAACACTAGGCGGCAATCCTCCTGCGGAATTAACAATATCCGATATTTCTTTAGGAATTGACTTTAAATTTGATCCTACATCAGTTGAACAAAGAACTGAAAAAACCTTAAGCTCATCTGTTGATAATAACAGAGACTCAACAATTGTGATGGGCACTGTTTCAATGTTCGATTCATTAGGTAATGCTCATACGTTAACTTTAAAATACACAAAAATTTCAGATAATAACTGGATTTGGACAACTGAAGTACCGGCTGAAAGTGGAACCATAAGTGCAAATTCCGGCACTATATCTTTTAATGCTGATGGTTCTATAGCTGCAATTTCACCAAATCCTCCGGTAGTTACATTTTTACCGGAAGGCGGAGCTTCTCAACAAAATATTGTTTTAGACTTTGGTGAAGATTTTACCGGAATTTCTCAAAGTGCAAATTCCTCAGTTGTATCAGCTCTTTCGCAAAATGGTTCATCCGCAGCTTCTCTAGCTAATATCAGCATTGATCAATATGGCTATATTGAAGGTGTGTTTTCAAATGGTAAATCAAGACAATTAGCTCAGATATTGATCTCAACATTTCCAAACAGAAATGCTTTGACAAGTGTCGGTGAGAATATGTTTACATTATCTGCTAATGCCGGTGAGCCTTACATCAGTGAACCAGGTGAGTCAAGTAATACTACAATTCAATCCGGTGCTTTAGAACAGTCGAATGTTGATTTATCTGAAGAATTTACCAGAATGATTGTATCTCAGAGAGGCTTCCAGGCGAACTCCAGAGTAATTACTGTTTCTGATACATTACTTCAGGAAATAACAAACTTAGTTAGATAGTAAGAAATATAAATGGGGATCAGTAAAATGATCCCCATATTTTTTTATCCAAAATATGTCATTTCCGAATGCTTACCCAATAGAAACATTTGGGCACTAGTTTATTGGAAATCTATTGTTTAGGTGCCTGGATTCCAAGTCGAGCTTGCCTGCTGCAAGCAGGCTGGGAATGACTAACAATTCTTATTTTGCAGAATCTCTAAAATTAAGCAATAAGAAAAGCTCAGCGTAGTTTTATAAAATAAATTCAATATTAATAGGCAAATGGTTAATATTATACACTTATAAATATTCAGAAAGCTTAAAAACACCTCATTTTATCCATTTTTTGCAATAAAACCAACTTTTTCTAATGGCATACCAATTGAATAAAAATATTAAAATTGGAGAAAGTAAAATATGCCAGAAGAAGAAAAGAAAGAAACTACTGAAGAGAAAACCCCCAAAAAGGGATTAAACTTAAAAGTAATTTTTATCGGCTTACCTCTATTTATTATTCAGTTAGTGTTAGTTTATTTCATTACAGCAACATTTTTAGTAAAAAGTGCACCGGGTTCAACTGAAAGCGGTGATGCTAAAGCAACTGAAGAAGTTAGCGAGGATGGAAATGAATACACTGCACAGAAAATTTTTAATATAGAAGATTTAATTATCAATCCTGCCGGAACTAGTGGTCAAAGACTTTTACTTTTATCAGTAGGATTTGGAGTTAGTGGAGACGAAGAATTGACTTTACTTCAAGAAAATGAAATAATAATAAAAGATATGATAATTCATACAGTTTCACAAAAAAGTTTAGGCACGTTAAGTAGAATTGAATTAAAAGATTCTTTGAAGGTTGAGCTAGTTGATAAGATTAATGATACTTATCCTAAAGCCAAAGTAAAAAATGTTTATTTCAGTAAATACCTGATAAATTAAAATGGCAGAAGTACTATCACAACAAGAAATTGATGCGCTTCTAAAGAACAGGGATTCTGATTCTGATAAAAAGGAAGAAGTTTCTTTAGCTCTAGATAAAGAAGTAATTCCATTTGATTTTAGACTTCCTAACAGAATATCTAAAAATCAATTGAGAACAATCCATAACATCAATGAAAACTTTGCAGAAATGTTTAGTTCTTATTTGATGACAAAATTACAATCAATCGTAACTTGCAATGTCACTTCGGTAGATCAAATTTATTATTCAGAATATGTGCTCTCAGTTTCAAATCCGGCATGCCTATTCACATTTGATATCAACCACACAGATATAAAGGGAATTTTGGAGTTCAGTTCGGAGTTTGCTTTAACATTGGTTGATAGATTACTTGGCGGCAACGGGAAGGGAACGAAAAGCGCACAAGTAATAACTCCAATTGAACAAAAAGTACTTGAAGTGGTAATTGCAAAAATACTTCAGGATTTGGGAAAAGCATGGCAGATTATTGGTGACTATGATTTTAGAATTGATAAGTTTGAACCGGATATAGACTTTGTACAAATTACATCACAAAGTGAAAGTGTACTTCTTGTAACTTTTGAGGTTCACATTGGCGAAGAAACATATATGATGAATTTATGTTTCGCTACTTATGCATTCGATACAATACTTTCTAAACTTACAAACCAGAATTTATCATCAATAAGACCTATAAAATATCAAGGGACTACTGCTCACAATATTTTAACAAATCATCTTAAAAAAACGGAGCTTAACTTATCTGCTGAATTTGGTACATCAGCAATTAGTTTTAGTCAGCTGTTAAAACTTAAAAAAGGCGATGTAATTGCACTTTCCAACAAAATTGGTGATGAAATAAAAATAAGCGTAGAAAACAAACATATGTACAACGGAGTTTCCGGTGTAGTAAATAATCATAAAGCTGTAAAAATTACTAGAAGAGTAGATAAAAGGAATAACTAAAATGGCAGAGAAAAAAGAAAAGAATCCTGACCAAAACATTAATGAAAATGAAGAAGCTCACGTTGATGTAAGTGAGGAAGAAGCAGAAGCTCAAATGCTGGTAGCATTAGAAGCGGAAAAAAATAAACAAAATACTACAGCTGCTGTTGCAGATTTCCCTCAATTCGACGAATCAAAAAAGAAAGGTTTTTTTGAAGATGATAAATTAGAGTTTCTTAAGGATTTACAGTTAAATGTTTATATAGAACTTGGCAGAACAAAAATGCAAATCAAAGATATCCTGGAGCTGGAACGCGGGTATGTAATTGAACTGGAAAAATTGGCTAGTGAACCGGTTGATGTTTTTGTGAACAATAAAAAAATTGCAGAAGGTGAAGTTGTTGTAATTGATAAACATTTTGGAATTAGAATTACTAGTCTATTGGAAGCCAGCGAAAGACTTCAAGGATTAAAATCGTGAATACTTGGGATATCATTCAAATATTTTTAATACTTGGTGCAATGGCAGGTATTATGTACGGAATGTTATTCTTGGTAAAAAAATATTTATACTCCTTCGAAAAAAAAGGGGGTTCTGAGTCAAGAGTTCAGGTTCTTTCAACTCAAGCAATTTTGCCGAAAAAATATGTTTCAATAGTTCGGTTTAATGATACGGTATATATGCTGGGCGTTGCTGATCAATCAGTTAGTTTAATAGATAAAGTTGATTCATCATATCTAGAAAAATCCGAAAATGCAGAAACCGGAAAAGATAAACCAAATTTTTTAAAATTACTTAAAAGTAATATGGGAATAAAATGAAACGTTTATTCCTAATATCCTCCCTTATACTGCTATTTATCTTTACTGATTCTAACTTGTTTGCACAGCAGGCTCAAACAGTTCCTTTGCCAAATCTAGGAATTAATCTTGGAACTTCAGATAATCCGGAAGATTTAGCATTAACACTTCAACTTTTATTACTGTTAACAATTTTATCTTTAGCTCCTTCAATATTGATAATGACTACATCTTATCTAAGAATAATAATTGTATTCCATTTTCTGAAAACTGCATTAGGGACTCAGCAAATGCCGCCAAATCAGCTTCTTGCCGGTGTTGCTCTTTTTATTACTTTCTTTATTATGACTCCAACTTGGAATGAATTTAATGAAAATGCGTTACAGCCTTATATGGATAAAGAAATAAATATTGATGAAGCCTATGATAAAGGAATTGAACCCTTACGTGATTTCATGCTTAAAAATACACGACCGGAAGAATTGAAATTCTTTTTGGAATTAGCAAATATGGAAAGACCAAATTCACATGCCGATTTACCAATACATGTTTTAATTCCATCATTTGTGCTTAGTGAACTTAGGGCGGGATTTATAATTGGTTTCTTTCTTTTCATTCCGTTTGTAATGGTAGATATGATCGTATCAAGTATTTTAATGTCGATGGGAATGATGATGTTACCGCCAATGATGATCTCGATGCCATTTAAAATTTTACTTTTTGTTTTAGTCGATGGATGGAATCTTGTAATAAGTTCGGTAGTAAGGAGTATAATGTAAATGAATATGGATTTAGTTATAGAAATTTTAAGTGAAGCGTTTTTTAACGTTTTGTTGATCCTTCTCCCAATTCTAGGCGCAGGGTTAGTTGTTGGTGTTGTAATATCAATCTTTCAAGCAGCTACTTCAATACAAGAAACGACTTTGACTTTTGTACCTAAAATAGTAATTACAGCAATAGCAATTATTGTTGCACTACCATTTATTGCAGATAAGATGATTTCATTCACTCACAAAATATTTAATTTAATAATAACAGTTGTAAAATGACTGAGCTATTAATATCTGATTTTTTAACCGGCTTAATGATATTTATAAGAATAGGAGCAATGTTTTCCTTTGCCCCTTTATATAATAGTAATTCAGTCCCGGTTTTAGTAAGAATGGCTTTAGCATTAGTGCTTACGTATATAGTTTTCTTTAATGTTGAACCATATCCTTTTAATGAAAATGATAGCGTGGTATTCTTAATACTTTATGGAGTTAAGGAAGTGTTAGTGGGTATTGTAATGGGGTTTACATTGAATATTGTTTTTCTGGGAATATCATTTGCGGGTTTATTAGTCGGTAGAGATATGGGATTAGCAATGTCATCAATGTTTGATCCGGTATCCGGAGATGATGGAAACATAGTTGCAACAATATTATCAATGGCTGCGGTAATTGTTTTTATTCTTATAGATGGACATCATTTTGTTGTACAGTCACTTTCATATTCATTTAAAGTTATTCCAATTGGTGGTTTTGCGGTAACAGAAAGTGCTTATAAACTTCTTATTTCATATTCCGGAAGCATTTTTATTTTAGCAGTTAAAATTGCCTCGCCGGTAATTGTAGCTTACTTTTTAGTTCATATTGCCAGCGGAATAATTGCAAGAGTTAGTCCTTCATTTCAAGTTTTCTTTGTTTTGCTTCCTTTGAAAATTGGATTAGGTCTTTTTCTTATGGTATTGGTAATGCCCCTATACATTTACCTTTTTAGAGATTTAATATATCAGTATGAAGAAAAATTATTAGAAATTGTTAAGGTGTTAAGTAACTAATTATGGCTGAGAAAGACGGACAAGAAAAAACCGAACAAGCGACGAGTAAGAAACTTTCTGACTCGCGCGAAAAAGGACAAGTTGCCAGATCGCAAGAGCTGAATTCTTTAGCAGTTTTTTCTACAGGTTTATTGATTTTATATTTCACCAAAGATTACCTTGGTGCCAAACTTTGGAGTATGTCTACTTATATATTTTCCTCGTTAGATAAAATTGAGCTAAGTGTTAATGTGCTTAGTATGTATGGACTAAAAGCAGTAATGTTTTTTATTGCAACGGTATTTCCAATTTTACTTGGAATTGTAATTGTATCGCTTGCAGTTGGGTACGGGCAAGTTGGATTTAAAGTAACACCTAAGGCCCTTCAACCAAAAGCAAGTAAGCTTAATCCAATTACAGGTTTTAAAAATTCATTTTTATCTTCTAGGCCGTTTGTTGAATTATTAAAATCTATTGCAAAATTGGGTTCAATTGGAATTTTCTCCTATTTAATTTTGGAAGATATGGTAATTGAATCAATTGGACTTGTAAATTTTACAATTGCAGAAATTGTTGAATATATGATGGATAACTCTGTTGCCTTTCTTTGGAGAGTTTCACTTGTGTATGTAGTTATTGCCTTTATTGATTTTTCATATCAAAGATTTAAATTCAGAAAAGACCAAAAAATGACCAAGCAAGAGGTGAAAGAAGAAACTAAACAAACAGAAGGCGATCCTCAAGTTAAGTCGCAAATAAAAGGTAAGCAGTTTGAAATGGCGCGTAAAAGAATGATTCAAGATGTGCCGACTGCAGATGTTGTAATTACTAACCCGACTCACTTTGCCGTGGCATTAAAATATGATATGGGCAAAGCTGCATCTCCAAAAGTTGTAGCAAAAGGACAAGATTTAATGGCGCAGAAGATTAAATCCATTGCCAAGGAAAATAAAATACCAATGCACGAAGATGTTCAATTGGCAAGAGCTTTATATAAAGCATGCGAAGTTGGACAAGAAATACCAGAGAATTTATTTAAGGCTGTTGCTCAAATTTTAGCATACATATTTAAACTAAAAGAAGAACGAAAAAGAAGAAGTATAATATAATGTTAGAAAGATTTCTAAGAAATACAGATATACTTTTTGCCTTTGGGATAATATTTATTCTGGGGTTAATGATTATTCCATTGTCTCCGTTTTTGTTGGACTTCTTTCTAGCTATTAATATTTCTGTAGCAATCCTAATCTTAATATCTTCTTTGTATATCAATTCTCCGTTGGAGATCTCTGCATTTCCTGGATTATTGCTAGTTTTAACAATTTTCAGACTTTCACTTAATATTAGTTCAACAAGACTAATTCTAATTGATGGTTATGCAGGCCAAGTGATTGAAACTTTTGGCTCCTTTGTTGTTGGCGGAAGTTATGTTGTAGGATTTATTGTATTCTTAATCATTATTATTGTTCAGTTTATGGTAATTGTTAAAGGTTCCGGTAGAATTTCTGAAGTTGCAGCACGTTTTACCTTAGATGCAATGCCTGGAAAGCAAATGGCAATTGATGCTGATCTTAACAGTGGATTGATCAACGAAGCTGAAGCAAGGAACAGAAGAGATACTATTTCACGAGAAGCAGAATTTTTCGGATCAATGGATGGTGCATCAAAATTTGTAAAGGGAGATGCAATTGCCGGTCTTATTATTAATGCAATTAATATTTTGGGCGGTATTTTAATTGGAGTTGTTCAAAAGGGATTAACAGTTACTGATGCTTTGCAAAGTTATACAATATTAACAATAGGTGATGGTCTTGTTTCACAAGTACCTGCACTACTTATTGCTACAGCAGCCGGTATGGTTGTTACTAAAAGCAGTTCTGGTAGTTCAATGGATAGCCAAATGAAAACACAATTGTTTTCAAATCCCAGGGTGCTTGGAACTGTAGCGGGGACAGTAATTTTATTTTCAATAATTCCTGGTATGCCAACAATTCCGTTTCTGCTTTTAGGAGGCGGATTAGCTACAGTAACATTTCTTGTAAATAAGAATATAAATAGTTTAGCTCTTGCCGAGAGTATGGAAGAACCGATTGAAACTGAAGATAAAGAAGAAAAAGTTGAAGGTTATTTACAAGTTGATCCGGTTGAAGTAGAAATTGGCTACGGACTAATATCGTTGGTTGATGATAGTCAAGGCGGAGATCTATTCCAAAAAATTTCATCCACAAGAAAATTTGTTGCTGTCGAATTTGGTGTTCTTGTGCCACCGGTTAGGGTTAGAGATAATTTACAATTGCGCCCTAATGAATACATCATCAAAATTAAAGGTAATGTTGTTGCTCACTATGAAATTTATGCTGATAGATTTTTGGCAATGAATTCTGGTAATATAACAGAAAAATTAAGTGGTATACCAACAAAAGATCCCGCATTTGGATTAGATGGTTACTGGGTATCGGATCAAGAAAAAGATAAAGCTGAGTTAGTTGGTTACACCGTTGTTGATGCCGTTTCTGTCCTTTCTACACATTTGCAGGAAACCATTAAGAAACATTTTGATAAAATATTATCAAGGCAAAGTGTTAAACAACTACTAGAAAATCTTAAAGAGGATTATCCTGCTGTAATAGAAGATATTAGTCCGGATAATTTACCATTGGGAACAATTCAAAAAGTATTGCAAAGTTTACTCAAAGAATTAATCCCAATCAAAGATTTAGTTCAAATATTAGAATCTTTAATTGATTATTCGAAAGTTACTAAAAATATAGAAGTACTTACAGAGTATGTACGACATTCGCTTGGTGAGACAATATCATCATTATACAAAGATTCAAATAATGTTATTCATGCAGCAGCAGTTGGTGAAAACTTAGAAGAGTATATCACAAATTCACTCGCGCAGCAAGGCGATGCAACACAGACATTAGGTTTAACACCGGAAATGCTAAACAATCTAAACGAAGCAATTAAAAAACAGCTTATAGGATTTAGAAATTTGGGATACATGCCAATATTGATTACTTCAGCAACAATACGTCCTTATTTATTTAGACTGATACATACAACATTTCCTGATATTGCTATCCTTTCGTTTACAGAGCTCCCTGCTAATATTGAAGTTGAATTTATTGCAAAAATAGAGGTCTAGAATGCAGATTAAGAAATTCAAAGCTAGAACGCTTAAAGAAGCAATTGCCGAGATGAAAAGTGAATTTGGTGATGAGGCCATTGTTTTAAGTACAAAGGTTATTGATAACTTCACAGATGGAGTTGAACAAAAACTCTTTGAAATTACCGCCAGTATTGATGAAGAAGAATCATTTGAAATTAAAGATAGTGCAAGGGAAGTTGCTAAGGTTCAAGATTTTCAAACAGAAATGAAAAAATTAACCGAAAAAATTTACGGTACTTCAAATGAGCCAAAACTAGAATCATCAAGACCGCAGAAAAAAAATATTAGAAAACAGAGTACAAACAACTTTGATGAAATCAAGCAGTATTTATTAGATAAAGATCTTAACGTTGA
This sequence comes from uncultured Melioribacteraceae bacterium, assembly GCA_964469115.1. Classification (GTDB taxonomy): domain Bacteria; phylum Bacteroidota; class Ignavibacteria; order Ignavibacteriales; family Melioribacteraceae. Next base: position 31,651 of record CAYXXW010000001.1, on the reverse strand, counting down.
AATTATCGATAACGTATTAAACAAAGTAAGTCAGTATGAACCATTTGTTGACGAAGCTAATAGAGATGATTATCTAGTTTCAACTTTAGGGTCTTTAATTCCCACAAGCGAATTTGAATTAAGCAAGCAAAGCAGACCAAAAGTAATTACACTTGTTGGTCCAACCGGAGTTGGTAAAACTACTTGCATTGCAAAGCTAGCTGTAATTTCTAAAATTCTTCACAACCTGGATATTGGTTTAATCTCAATTGACACTTATAGATTAGGTGCTCTAGACCAGCTTAAGATTTTTTCTGAAATAAGTAATATTGATTTTCTTGTTGCATATGAACCTTCAGATGTTCAAAAGTTTATGAAAAAATTTAAGAATAAAGATATTGTTTTTATTGACACTGTTGGAAGAAGTCAGAATAACAAAAAACTCTTAAATTCAATAAATGATTTTCTTAAACAAGTTAAGGTTGATGAAACTTATTTGGTACTTAATAGCACTAGTGATTATAAAGTAATGCTGGATGTTGCTAGAAAGTTTAAAGTATTTAATTACGATGCGTTAGTTTTCTCAAAACTTGATGAGGCGATTTCGTACGGCAATATTGTTAATCTTGTAAACGAAGTAGATACTCCAATTAAATATTTAACAAATGGTCAAGTAATACCAGATGACATAATAGCTGCAGACAGTGAATTTATAGCTAACATGGTTTACAGCGGGAAATTAAACTAATGCTTGGTCAAGCTGAAAGACTATATCAATTAAATGGTTTACTTAAAGAGAATGTTTTACCAACTTCCGGATGCAAAATAATTTCGGTAACATCAGGTAAAGGGGGAACGGGAAAATCATTTTTAGCAAGTAATCTTGCAGTGGAATTATCAAATGAAGGATCGAAAGTTCTATTATTGGATTTGGATTTAAACTTTGCCAATCTCAGTGTAATGTTTAATGCTTCATCAAAAAAAACATTATATCAGTACTTAACTTTTAATCAGACCTTAGAAGATATTATCTATATATATTCAGAGAATTTACACTTGGTTTTAGGGGAGTCAGGTAAAATAGATCATCCCAAATTGAATGAAGAACGGTCAAATCTTCTTATTGAGGAATTGAGAATTCTCTCAGACAACTATGATATTATTATACTTGATACTGCTTCTGGTGCCGATCAGGGTACAATTCAGCTACTTCTTAAATCTGATGAGATAATTCTAGTTACAACACCTGAACCTACTTCGGTGATGGATGCATATGTTATTTTTAAACTTCTAAAAAGCAATGGTTCACAAGTTGTTAAAAATGTTGTAATAAATAAATGTTTTAAGGATGGTGAAGCTGAAGAAGCATTTGGAAATCTGGAAAAAGCCACAAAGCACTTCTTAAAATACGATATTAATTATCTTGGTGAGCTTTCTTTTTCCGAAGAAATTATTAAGTCTATACAAGCTCAAAACCCAATTGTTAGTATTGAAAACTCATCAAAAATTTCACATCAATTTACAGACATAATAAACAAGTTAAGAATACCAACAAATGGTTAATAATAACCATTCTACAAAAATAAAAACCCCGAATTTAAGCTAAAAAACGATTTTTTTGCCAAAAAACCTTTGGTATATTCTTTGAAATTACTATTGCCAGGAGATTAATATGAATAAAATTATACTAAATGTGGGCTTGTTAATATTTTTTATCTCAATTATAATTTTCAGCCAACAGGGTATGCTAGTACAGGATATATTGCTCAAATCCTTTATCATTTTTTTTGTTGCAACCCTAATGCTAACTGTTCTTGCTCTTTCATTTATAAGAGCAATAAATAAAACATCAATTGAAAAACAAAAAAATTTTTACAGTTAACCAATTAGGAAGAAATTAATATGAATAATACCACACTTTGGACAGAGTTTAAAACAGAACCATCAAGTGGGTTAAAAAAACAAATAATGGTTAATTACACAAATCTTGTTCACTACGTAATACATAACTCAAAATTTATGAATTTAAATGTAGTTGAAGAAAAAGATTACTTTCAGTTTGGAGTAGAAGGATTAAGTGAAGCAATCGATAGATTTGATCCTGATTTCGGCACCAAGTTTGAAACTTATGCGATTCAGAGGATTAGAGGAAAGATAATTGACGAATTGAGAAAACTTCAGATTAAACCTCGTGCAAATTACCAAAACCAAGATCCCAACAAGGTTGTTTACAGAAACGTTTCAATAGATCAACCTTTTGATTCTGAAGACGGCTTCACACTTTCAGATATAATTCCATCTGAATATGAACTTCCCGATGATGAATATCATTCATTAGAAAGGAAAGAATTATTAGTTCAAGCAATTAAGGATTTAAACGAACGCGACAGACTGATAATTACACTTTACTATTATGAACATATGAACTACAAAGAAGTATCTAAAATTTTAGATATAACTGTTTCAAGAGTTTCTCAGCTTCACTCAAAAATTATGAGAGAACTTAAAAAGAAAATTGAAAGACAATATGACTAATAGTGAAAAAGAAAATATTAACCCAAATCTGAAAAAAGTTGAACGAATACTTTCTTCGGTTTACAATGTGCCGACTGTTCCACAGATTATTTTAGAAGTCTCTAACCTTATTGAAGATCCTAAAACCAGTGCATCAATTCTTGGCAGGATGATTAGTAATGATCAGGGATTAGTTACAAAGATATTAACAATCGCTAATTCACCATTACATGGAATTCCAAGAAGAGTAGCAACAATCGATTTTGCAATTGTAGTTCTTGGATTCGATCAAGTTAAAAATATAGTTGTTGCATTAAGTATGATGGAAACGCTTAAGGTATTAGGTAATAAAAAATTCGATCAGACAAAATATTGGGTCCATTCGATTTTGACAGCAGCTGCTTCAAAGCGTATTGCAGATGACTTGGGTTATCAAACAAGCGGTGAAGTTTTTACCGCCGGATTACTTCACGATCTTGGGATCCCGATTATATACAAATACTTTAATAAAGAATATAAAGAAATAACAGAGGCAGTCATCAAAAATAAGATGACTTACTTAGAAGCTGAGGAAAACATTTTGGGAATAACGCATCAAGATATTGGGAGATTTTTAGTGGATCGATGGAATTTACCGGTTTCAATTTCAGACGTTATTTCATTTCATCACAATCCTTCATTAGCAGAAAATAACAGAGAACTTATTGCTCTTGTGCATCTTGCAGATTACATGACAAAGCAATTAAAGATAGGAGACTTTACTTGGGATGATGGCAGCGAACTTGATAAAGAAGTCATTGAAATTCTTAGGTTAGGTGATGAAGAATACTTGGAAAATTTTATTTACAGTTATAAAGAATTATTTGAAGATCAATTAGAAGCAATTAATATTTAATTTCATATCATAAGGATAGTAAAAACATGGAAGAACAAATCAACCAAGAAAAAAGACAAAAATCGGAACATGCTTTGTCTAACGTCTACAATCTGCCTGCAATGTCAACAACAATGCTGGAAGTATCAACATTACTTGATGATCCTTCCACCAACACATCGGCATTAAGCAAAATAATTGGAAAGGACCAAGGTCTATCAACAAAAATTCTGTCAATTGCGAATTCACCATTATATGGTTTGACAAGAAAAGTATCAACAATCGATTTTGCAATTTTAATTATTGGCTACCAAGATATTAAAAATATTGTAGTTGCATTAACAATGGTAGATTCTTTTAGAAACAAATCTGATAAGTATCTAGATCAAAATTCATTTTGGATGCACTCAATGTTAGCCGGTACTGCATGCAAAAGAGTTGCGGAAGATTTAGGATTTAGAATTGGCAGCGAAGCTTTTGTTGTCGGATTACTGCATGATTTAGGAATACCTGTTATGCATAAATTCTTTAAGAATGAATTTCAAGAAATTGTTGATGAATTTAACTCAGGTGATACTTCGGTACTTGAAGTTGAAAAGAAATACTTGGGTATGGATCATCAAGAAATTGGAAACTTCTTATCTCAAAAATGGAGTTTGCCTGATCATTTAGCAACCTCAATATTATATCATCATAAGCCAAGTGATGCTCCGGAAAAAGATGTGCTTACTTCAATTGTGCATTTAGTCGATTTTATGACTCAAAAACTTGAAATTGGCGGATACTACATGGATAGAGGTATGGAGTTAGATACATCAGTTTTAGAAATTTTAGGTATTGGCAACGAGGAAGAAATAGATTCATTTGTTGAAAGCTATAGAGAACTATTTAGTGAAGAAATTGACTCGGACTTATTCTCATAATGATACTGCACAAAGAAAATACCTTAAGGGCTGAACCTTTATATAAATCTATTAGCGATTTATCTCTTTATAACAGTAGAGAAAATGTTCATTCTATAACTGATTCAAATGACTTAAAGATGCTCGAAAAGTATTCCTACTTCATCCAGAATTTGATGGCATTTGAACAAGAAATTAAGCATGATACAAATGTTAAAATTCTTACTTCAAGATTCTTAAGATACGTTAAAGGAATTATACCGGTTAAAGGGCTTGAACTTTTATTCTATGATGATTTTAATAGAGAGCTTATTCCTCTTGATGAAGAGGACGATTTAAGTATTGTTCAGCAGATGAATCATTTTAATAAAGAAGGTATTTTCAGCGAAGTTTTTGAAGATAGAAAAACTATCACGGTCCCCGATCTGGAAAGCTATAATGGCAACGGATCGAAATTGTTCTACTTAATATTCCCGGTTTATGATGACAAAAAGAATTATGGAATACTTGCTCTACTTACGTCATTAGACCAAAATAATATCTCTGAGTTAGAGAAAAAGAGTATTAATATTTTCTTGAACATGCTTTTAGGAAAACTGGAAAAATTAAAACTCACCGAAAAACTAAATGAAACTTACGAAGAGCTGCAAACATACCAAGCAAAACTTTCAAATGATTTTAGGTTATCGGCAATAGGCGAAATGACAGAAGGTATTGTGGAAGATATCGTTACACCATTACAAGTAATTTCTAGCAATGTTGATATACTTAATAACGAGCTGGATAGACAAATTGAACTAACTCAAATAAAATCTCAGATTAAAAAAATTAATAATGTTGTTGGAAGGTTGGTGAAGTTTGCAAATGTTAATCAGAAAGACATAAAAATTCAACCGTGCAATATAAACAGCATACTTAATGATTATTTCTTTCTTGTAAAATCAACATTGGATAACGCAAACCTAGAATATATACTAGATTTTGAGAATGATCTGCCTTCAATCTTAAGTCACCCAAATTATATTTATCAGCTTTTGACAAATATATTTTCATTGATAAAGAATAGTAAGACTAAAAAAGGCGGCGTTATTATTCAAACAAGATTCAAAGATGATAATGTAATACTTAGAGTTATTTCAACGAATAAAGTGGACGCATCTAATAAAGCGAAAAATAATAACGTTCAGCAAAATTTATCAGTAAGCATAATTAAAAATTTAATGAAAAAACATGAAGGTCAATTTGAAATTGGCTCCTTTGAAAACAGTGGAGCGGCACTCGTTCTTTCATTTCCATTAAAACGTAAAATAAGAAAATGAAAAAGATACTATTTCTAATATTAACTGTATTAACATTGACGCTTTCGGCACAAAGCAAACCTTATGATATGAAAAAAAGTGCTGAAGTCGTTGAAGCTAATGAGCAAACCGGTTCAATATTTGGAAATAGTGCTTCTGAAAGAATTATAACTACCAGCGTAGTTTTTGGTGAATTAGCAATTCTTGTTTTGGTATTGTTTTACTGGAAGAGAACTAGAACGGATAGCAAAAAATTTGATACAAACAGATATAAAAAAAATATTAGTGCAATAAGAGATGAAAGAATTAAACCAACAGTTAGAAATAAGAATAGTTCAAGAAGAAAATCTCTGGCAAACGCAATTGAGAAAAAGAGATTAACAGGCAAAACAATAACATCAACTGCTAAAAAGTTATCAATTGCCAAAGGTGAATTATTCTTAGCTGCCAAAATTCAACAACTACAAAATCAAACAAGATGAAAAGTGAAATTAGAAATATCATCAATCTTGAAAATATCACAAAGCTTAGAAGTTCTATAAGTATTGCTCCAAATATGCCACTCAAAAATTCTGTTGTTAAACTTATACCAATTGAGTTTTTAGAAAAAGGCGTTAAAGCATTGATTGATGGTAAACTGTATATTGCCTTTATCGAAGGTAAAATTCCTATTAAAGAGGAAATAATAGCAATTGTTCAGAGTTCAAATCCTTTTACTCTTTCTCTCACTTTAAACTCTGAGTTAAGCAAGGACAACACTGTATTGCTTGATGAGGTAATTAAAAAATTTGAATTAAAGAATTCTTCATTTAATAGAAAGTTAATTTTAAAGGTTATTGAGGAAGGCAATATTCTAATAAAATCGAAGTTTGTACAGCTAACTGAATTATTAAGATATATAAAGGTTAACGGACTAGAGCTATCATTAGTTATCAATCTTGTTTGGAATAATAATGATAAGAATAAGCAATTTATTGATGAACTATACAGTGACCTTTTTAATGAAACCTTTAAAGAGGTAAGCGAAAACTTGTTTAAGGCAATTAATGAACTTCTATTTTCTAATCTGCCCCAATATATTACTCATCAAATTGGTGAAAAATTAATTTATAACCGTAAAGATGAAAACACAAAATCATTGGTCGATAAATCAAAAGGTCTTTATGAGATTATAAAGCTCTTAAATGAGTATCAAAATTCGAACGCTAATGCAGATACCGCAATTATATTGGAATACATCCTTTACTCCACAAAGTATATTCTCCAAAAATCTGTTCTTAAAGATTACGATTACTATCCAGATTTTGTTATTGTTAAAAAAGATAATGAATTAGAGATTATTCATTATAGCGTTAAGAAATTATTTAACACTAATAACAAGGTTTCTTACAAAGTGATTTTTAGTAGTGATTCACTTCCTTTTGAATTAAAAGGGATTATAAGAAATAATTTTTTTGCAGGTGATATTGATCTGCCGGAAAATTTGGTCGAGAAAGAAGAAATTATTTCAATTGAAGATAGATTAAGAGGTAATTGGGAAATTAATGCCGATGTTAAAGTTAATAGTAAAGTGAAAAATAATTCTAAAGCTTCAAAACTAAATGTGGAGTTAAACAAACTAATATCGTGAGATGTGTTAGTGAGATTGTTTCATTATGGAATCAATTATTGAATATGCAGTTAAAAATAAAATAACTAATGGTAAAAACAGAATATTGAATAAATCACTAGAGACGCAAATTAAAGAAGATAGAATTATAAAAATATTATCAAAAGAAGTGTCAGAATTTACTATTGATTTAATGAAATGCAAAAACAAAAAATTTGATGAACAAACTGAATTAAAAGGATAAGATGGAACCGTCTTTAGAAAATGCTGCAACAGCAATGCGTAATAAAGTTTTAAATATTCAAATAGTAGCTAATAATTTAGCGAACCTAAATTCTACTGCATTCAAGCGTGGTTTAGCCTTTTCTGAAGTGTTTGATGAAGAACAAGCTACAATTCAAAGAAAGTTAACTGATTTTTCCGAAGGTGTTTTTGAAGAGACCGGTAATCCTCTAAATGCCGCTATTTCAGGCAAAGCATATTTCACAGTTAAAACTCCGGAAGGTGATCATCTTACTCGTAGCGGAGATTTTGTGATTGATACACAAGGATTCTTGGCAACAAGAGAAGGTTTTAGAGTAATGGGCGAAAATGGTGAAATCAATTTGCAAGAGGAATTAATTAGCAGAAAAGCAAATATAACCATAACTAAGAATGGTGAAATAAAGTCTGGTGATAAAATTGTCTCAAAATTAAAAATGATGAAAGTAGCAGATGAACAAAGGTTAACTAAAACTGAAGGTCAAAGATTTTTTAATGAAGACAAAGAATATATAGTTGCAACAGATAATGAATTTGAAATTCAACATGGTTATTTAGAATCATCAAATACGAATGCAATATTAGAAATGCAGGCAATGATTCAGCTTCAGAAAGATTATGAAGCTGCTCAAAAAATGATTACATCGCTTGATTCAATATTGAGTCAAGAATCAGATTTAGGAAAAGTATAAAGGAGATAAATAAATGTCTACAAGAGCATTAAGAACTGCAGCAACCGGAATGTATGCCCAGCAGCTAAATATACAAGTAATATCGAACAATATCGCAAATATGAATACTACAAGTTTTAAGAAGAGTAGGGCAGAATTTAAAGATTTAATTTATCAGCAAATTTCTGCTAATCCTCAACAAGAAAGTATTCCGGGAACTGTTGAACAAACAAATTCTAAAGTTCAAATCGGTAGCGGTGTTAAGACATCTTCAACGCAAAAAGTTTTTCAACAAGGAGATTTACAGCAAACCGGACATCAAATGGATATCGCAATTTCCGGGGATGGTTTTCTCCAGGTAAGAAAAGCCGACGGTAATTTTGCTTATACGAGAGATGGCTCTCTAAAAATATCATCGGAAGGATCGCTTGTTACTGCTGACGGTTATGTAATTGAACCTGGTTTATCAATCAATGAACAAGTGCTAAGTCTTACGTTTTCAAAAGATGGTGTTGTTTCGGCGCAAGAAATTGGAGGTGAAACTATTGAACTAGGAACTATCGAGTTAGCCAAGTTTGTTAATCCGGGTGGACTTAAAGCGCTTGGTGACAATCTCTATGCAGAAACAGATTCCTCTGGAATCGCAATTTTAGGTCAGCCAGGAATAGAAGGATTTGGTGAAATTCAGCAAGGTTACCTTGAATCATCTAATGTGGATGTAGTTGAAGAAATGATCTCTATGATTTCTGCTCAAAGAGCTTATGAAATAAATTCCAAAACGGTAAAAACCGTTGAAGAAATGATGTCAATTGCAAATAACCTTAAAAGATAAATGATTACAGCTCTATTTAACATATTGTTCTCTTTGATCTTACTTGGCAGCAATGAAAAAATTGATATTGCTGATTACTTACAGAAAAGATTATCTGATTACAACAAAATCGAGTACCAGATAATTTCACCGAAGAAAGTGAATTTAAGTAAGTGCAGTATTGATAATTCAAGAAACTTAAAAGTAGAAGGCAGTTATGCCTACTTGCCGGTTAAGTTTTCCGGTTATGGGGAGAACGGAAAAAACTCTATAATAACTCTAAGGTTAAAATTATATAAAAATGTTCTTCAGAATAATAGGACAATTGATAAAAGAGAGAATTTAGATCCAAACTATTTTAATATTGTTGAAAAAGAAGTAACATCATTAAGATTTAAGCCTGTCGATGTTTCTGCTTCCTTATCAAATTATAGAGCGAAGTTTAGAATTGCTGAAAATTCAATTCTTCAAAAAAGTATGATAGAGAACATTCCGGATATAAGAGTTGGTGATAGAGTTATTGCAATTTACAACAATAATTCTGTCAATATAACATTTGCGGTTACGGCTCGCACCTCGGGCGAAGCCGGAAGAATTATAAAAGTAAAAAGAGATGATAAAAAACTCTTTAAAGCACTAGTAGTTAACAATACAACAGTTAAAATAATTGAGTAAAAAATGAAAAAATTAATAATTGCTTTCTTATTACTGCCATTGCTCAGTAATGCACAGAATATGACTCAGAATGGTTTTAGATCGCTATTCTCTGATTATAAAGCAGTCAGTCTTGGTGATGCAATCACAATAATAGTAGTGGAATCCTCCCAAGCTTCTAATGCAGCAACAAAATCAACCGGACGGGATAGTGACATTGGATTTGGTTTTTCCGGCGGACTCGATGATACGGCTTTGCCAAATGTCGATTTAGACTTAGGATCAAGAAACGATTTCAAAGGCTCCGGTTCATCTAAAACTTCAGGAATGGTGAGAACAAAGTTGAGTGCACTAATCGATTCAGTGCTTGAAAACGGATTGTTGAGAATTAAAGGCAGTCGTAAGATTGTTGTAAATGATGAAGAGCAGATGATTACTATCAAGGGTCTTGTTAGAACCACAGATATTTCTTCAGAGAATACGGTATACTCATACAATATTTCAGAAGCAGAGATTATTTTTCAAAGCGACGGTCAGATTAAAAATATGCAGGATCCCGGTTGGTTAACAAAATTATTTCATTGGTTATTTTAGAGGGAAAAATGAGGATATTAAAATATTTTATAGTTCTAATCTTAGTAAGTAATTTGCTGTTTGCTCAGCGTATTAAAGATATTGCTTACTTCAAAGGTATAACATCGGAACAGTTAATTGGTTATGGGTTGGTAGTCGGTTTGAGTGGAACCGGAGACAGTCATCGATCGACATTTACTGTTCAATCGGTTACTAGTATGCTAAAAAGATTTGGTATAACCGTACCGGAAACAAACTTAAGAACCAGAAATGTTGCAGCAGTTATGGTTACTGCGAAAGTCAGCAATCTTTCAAAAGAGGGAAGTGAGTTTGATGTCTCGGTTGCTTCAATGGGTGATGCGAAAAGTTTGATGGGAGGCACATTGTTAATGACACCTCTCTCAAAACATAGCGGAGATGTTTATGCTATGTGCCAAGGAGCAGTTTCGATTGGCGGTTATGATATTAACACAAGTTCTGGAGGAAGGATCGCTAAAAATCACGCGTTAAGCGGAAGAATTCCTAATGGAGGGCTTTTAGAAAGATCAATTTTGGAAGAAGGATTTGTGCCAGAAGAACTGAGCATTATTCTCAAAGACCCGGATTTTACTACATCAAATACTATTGCTGACTCAATAAATACCGCTTTTGGAACTCAGATTGCAACATTAGTTGATGGTGCAGAAATAGCATTAACACTTCCAAACGATGGACAAACAAGCCTTACTGAGTTTCTAGCACGTATTGAATCTATTGAAGTAATTAAGGATGTTATTGCTAAAGTTGTATTAAATGAAAGAACCGGAACCGTTGTTGCAGGTTCAAATGTTAAAATTTCACCAGTATCAATATCTCATGGAAGCTTAAATATTGAAATTAGATCTTTTCCGATAATTTCTCAACCATCGCCTTTCTCTCAAGGGCAGACAACTGTGTTTAATAATCAAGTACCTGATGTAAATGAAGATGAAGTCGAAAATAGTACGTATTCAATTGAGGGAGCTTCTAATGCTCAGGAAGTTGCTGCGGCACTGAATTCACTTAAAGTATCTCCAAGAGATATTATTGCAATATTCCAGGCATTAAAAGAAGCCGGAGCGTTAACAGCTGAATTGGTAATAATGTAAAATGAAGCCAATAGATTTAAAAATATCGAATCAAGCAGCTCACTTTAAGAACGGAATAGATGTATCTGAAAAATATTCTCCCAAAGAAAAAGCTAAGCTGGCTAAAGCATCAAAAGAATTTGAAAGCATGCTTACAGGTATGATGATTAAGAGTATGACCAAAACGACAGAAGGCTTATTCGGTAAAGATAACTATGGTGGAGATGTTTTAGATGTATTATTTGAAAAAGAATTAGCTAAACATATAACTGATCAGCAAGGTATGGGCGTAGCAGAGCAAATATATAATAGTCTCACAGGAGAAAACATTACTTCATTGCAGAATTTAGTCAGCAAAAAAACTATTTCACCGAGCAGTCTAAATTCAATTGATACCAAAAGTAAATCGGTTTTGGAAAAGAATTCTAAAGTAAATAGCAGTGCTCTTAACAGAATTAAAGAATTTGAAAATTTAATAAATTCTGCATCCGAAAAGTTTAATGTGGATAAGCAGCTTATAAAATCTGTAATTCTAACAGAATCAGCTGGAAAAGTTAATGCTCAATCTAAAGCTAATGCAAAAGGATTAATGCAGCTTATGGACTCAACAGCAACAGATATGGGTGTAAATAATCCATGGAATCCTGAAGAAAATATATTTGGCGGTACAAAGTATTTATCTAAACTTTTGGATGACTTTGATGGTGATACTGAATTAGCTTTAGCCGCTTATAATGCCGGGCCGGGAAATGTTAAAAAATATAATGGTATTCCTCCTTTTAAGGAAACACAGAACTATATAAAGAGAGTTAACAATTATTTAAATCTATTGGATTAAGAAATGAACTTACAAAATTTAATATCAGTTTTATCTGAACAAGAACTCAATCTTAAAAAATTATTGGAAATAATAAATGAAAAGAAAGAGTGTTTGGTTAATAATAAATACGAACGGTTGAATGAAGTTGTTGCTTTAGAAGAACATAATCTACTCTCAATCCAAATTACCGAGGAAAATAGACTCAAAATCATGCAAGATTTGTTCAATCAATATAATATTGACAATGAACGGTATAAACTAGAGATATTAGTTTCTGAATTGAATGGGAAGGTCGATCTCAAAATTCTGAATGAAATTACTGAGGGAGAGAAACGGATCAAAAATACCATTAATGAAATAAACAGAGTTAATCATTTAAATCTTGTTTTGATCCAGCAATCAAGATCATTAATCAACGATACAATTAAAGCAGTAATAAATACTAGTAAAAGATCAATACTAGATAGGAAAGCATAAAATGGGAATCAATAGTATTTTTAATATTGCAAAGTCTAGTTTGTTTGCTCACCAGCAGGCATTAGCGGTTACTTCGGCTAACTTGGCAAATGCAAATAATCCCGCTTACAGCAGACAAGTAGCTTTGTTTGGTACATTAGCTCCGGATCATCGCGCATCATTTTCTTTTGGTACTGGCGTTGCTGTCCAAGATGTTATGAGGATTAGAAATAATGTAACAGACATCCAAATTAGAGCTAACAATCACGGCTATTACGATGCAGAGAAAAAATCAACCGTTCTGCGACAAATAGAAAGTTTGTTTTCGGAACCATCAGAGTTTGGACTTTCTAATTTAATGTCTAAATTTTTTAATTCTTGGGACGAACTCGCCTTGGACCCACAATCACTTTCACTAAGAAATAGTGTTGTTCAGTCTGCTCAATTAATGGCAGAAAAAGTTTCAACTATTCATCAGGGAATAACTCAATCAAGATTAGACGCACACACTGAAGCAAGAGAATATACGAGTAGAATTAACAGTATTCTAAAGCAGCTGAATACTGTAAATAAACGAATACATGAGGGTGCTGCAGTTGGAAGCAGCGTAAATGATTTGGTTGATACAAGAGATGCAATGCTTGAAGAATTAAGCCAATATGCCAATATCAATGTCTCGATTGATGAAAACCAAGTTGCTAGTGTTTCTATAGGCGGTATATTTGCAGTTGATGGATCACATTATCAGCAATTTGAAATTAATAAGAATAACGATAAACTAAGTTTTACTACATTAGAGAGCGGAGTAACTGCAACTTTAAGTGGCGGTTCCCTTAACGCTCTTTTAAAGCTTCATAATAATGAGTTGCCTGAACAATTGGCTACTCTCGATGAGCTTGCGATTTCTTTAATGGAAAATGTAAACTCAATTCACTCACAAGGATTTTCGGTTACAGATCCGCCGTTAACCGGTATTGATTTCTTCACTGAATACAAAAACGGAAAATTAGAAATAAATGAAGATATTCTAAATGATCCATATTATATAGCTATTTCAGAAGATGGCATGAGCGGCGATAATGCAATTGCAATCAAAATGGCCGAACTCAAAAACGGTGAAATATTAAATGGAAGATCTTTAACAGATAACTATTCTGATTTTATTACAAGTATTGCTAACGATGTGAACTTACAAGAACAGAATGTTGAATCTTATTCATTGGTTCTTACTCAACTTCATCAAACTAAATATGAGTATTCAGGTGTTTCTACTGATGAAGAAATGATGAACGTTATGAAATACCAAAGATCCTACGACGCTGCAGCGAAGCTTATAACAGTTGCAGATGAATTAATGCAAACTATACTAACATTGGTGTAATATGAGAGTGCCAGATTCGTTGCTGCAAAATAATTTCATTTTTAATTTGAATAGAAGCAGAAGAAATTTAGCTGATATTCAAACAAAGCTTACAACTCAGAGTAGGGTAAATAGACCATCTGATAATCCATTGAGCAACTCTAGAATAATGAGAATGCAGGATCAACTGAATACAATTTACACATATAAAAATAATATCAGTTATGCAAAATCGGTTCTGGATGATTCTATAATATCAATGGAAGCTATGCAAACGGAAATGCAAAATATTCAGATCAAGCTGACTGAATTAAATTCCGGTATTGTCGGTGATAATTTGCAAACTTTTGCCGATTCGATTGGTTCTTCTTTAGAAATTCTATTGGAGTTGGCGAATACTGAATTTAATGGTCAGTATAATTTTGCCGGAACTGAGAATAATTCTAAACCATTTTATTATGATGAAGCAAATAATAGAGTTGTAGCAAATTCTGATCATCTAGGTGGTGATAGGCAAGTAAAAATTTCTTCCGGCATTACTCAAAAGTTTAATGTAACCAGTAAAGAATTGTTTCAAAGTGTTTTTGCTCAAAATGGTAATCTAGATTCAACGGCTGAAATTGGTTCAAATCAAACTGATTCAAGTAAAATCTATGATGCTGAAGGAAACGAGTATACTCTAAATCTTACTTATACAAAAACAGCTGAAAACACTTATGAACTGAACTACTCTATTTTAGATTCTGATTCCAACGAAATCGAGAACCAAACCGTAAGTGATCTTATGTTTAATCCGGAAAACGGCAAGTTTCAATCGCTGGATGGAGAACCTTTTGGAGAAATTCATATCCAGAATAGTGATAATAAAATTGATTTTGTAATTGATGTAAAATCATTATCGGAATCTGATTCACCATCAAGCTTGGTTGGAAGTTTGAATCAGAAAGCTGATATTTTTAACCAACTGATAGCAATCCGAGAAAAATTATTGAACGGAGAAAAACCATCGGGAGAGCAAGTTGAAATGGTAAATAACTTTAGTCAGCATTTGCTTGATAAACTTTCCATGGCAGGCGGCATTTCAAACAAATTGCAGGCATCTGAAGATATTTTATTAAATCGGGAAATTGAAACTTCTGAACTATTGTCAATGGAAAAGGAAGTCGATATCGCCCGAGCATTGATCGATTTAGAAAGTGCTCAATTTTCTCTTGACGTAAGTTATCGAATTTCTTCAATGATTTTACCTAGATCATTACTGGATTACTTATAATGTTTAAAAAAAGTGGAAGTCTTTACGGATTATTATTCGGCTTAGTAGCAGTATTCGGTGCTTTTTTATTTGAAGGTGGATCCTTTAAAGCGCTTTTCTTGTTCCCCGCAATGCTTATTGTTTTTGGAGGAACTTTTTCTGCGACTATCATTGGTGTTGGTTTCGATAAATTCAAAAAGATGTTTTCACTAATTAGAATGGCTTATTTTCCACCAAAGTACGATATTAAACAACTTATTGATGGTTTTGTAAAAGTTTCCGTAAAGAGCAGGCAAGAGGGAATTCTTGCAATTGAAGGGCAATTAAACAAGTTAAATTACCATTTCCCTAAAAAAATGATGCACTTTGTACTGGATGGTACAGAAATTGATTTACTAGAGAGCATTGCCTTGGGTGAAATGAGAGCAATGCAGGGAAGACACGATGCATATATTTCAATGTTTAATAAAATGGGAGGTTATGCTCCTACTATGGGTATTATTGGTACGGTTATGGGCTTAATCATGACTCTTGCAAATGCCGGTAAAGATCCCAATACTTTAATCCATAGTATTGCTTCAGCTTTTATTGCAACACTATGGGGAATTTTAAGCGCAAATTTACTTTGGTTACCAATTGCAGATAAATTAAAACAATGTCACTTAGAAGAAAAATATATGATGGAAGTGTCGTTAGAAGGAGTAATGGCGATCCAAAGCGGGGAAATACCCTCAATAGTCAAATCCCGACTAATGAGTTTGTTACCCCAAAAAGAGCAAGGTTCAGTAGGCAGAATTTAGATCTCGATTCCATGGAATCTAGTCAAGAGCAAAACCACGAAAGATATTTGCTGACTTATGCCGATTTAATTACGCTCCTGCTTGGTTTGTTCATTATCCTTTATGCTGTATCTAATGTTGATGCAAGCAAGTATGAAGAAATGATGGAAAATATGGGTGAATATTTTGGTAACGATACTTTTGCAAAGCAAGAATTAACGGCTGATTATCTGGATCTTAGCGATAATAAATATTCATTGAAAAATACATTGCAAAACGTTATTGAAGAATATAATTATTCAAGTAATATCCGACTTATTGAAAATGAACGTGGAATTATTATTAGTATAATGGATAATATTTTATTTCAATCCGGTGAAGCAGTTCTTTCAGAAGAATCGAAACCAATATTAAATAAAATGACACAGCTGCTTAAAACTTTGCCAAACGACATAAGAATTGAAGGACATACAGATAATATTCCAATTACTACCGAGCAGTATCCGTCAAATTGGCATTTATCAATAGCCAGGGCAACTAATACTGCCTATTATTTAATGAATAATTTGGGACTTAATCAAGAGAGAGTTTCGGTAGTGGGTAATTCTGAGTTTAAACCCATGGCTGATAATGATTCAGCCGAAACACGGGCACTAAACAGAAGAGTAGATATAGTAATATTAAACAAATAAGAGAAGATAAATGAAATTATTAAACAAACAATTTGGTGAAATTGAATTCGAAGAAGAAGCAGTTATAAAATTTGAAGAAGGAATACTCGGCTTCGAAGAATTAAGAGAATTTTTACTTTTTTCTGAAACAGATGGATATTTTTTTTGGCTCATATCAGTAAATGAACCTGAAATAATATTCCCTTTATTTTCTCTTAAACTACTTCAAGACGAATATAGTGATGAAGAAAAACTTGAACCTTATGGAATTGTAAAATTGGATAAAGAGCCTGAAAATATAAGTGTAAATATGAAAGCCCCTGTATTTATTGATCATAATGAGAAAGTAGGTTTCCAAAAAATCATTGATAACGAAGAATTAAAAGTAGATTATCCACTTTTTGTAAATAATTAAAATTGAACTGAAATGTTAATACTATCAAGAAAAGAAAATCAGAAAATAAAAATTGGCAATAATATTGTAATAAATATTTTATCTATTGCAGAGAACAATGTTAAAATTGGTATTGAAGCTTCTGAGGATATTAAGATTTATAGAGAAGAAATTTACGAATCAATTACGCGGCATACAAAAGAAGCAGTTAGTAAGAAGAAAGATAAAATTCCATCTAACATTAACGATCTCAAAATTAATAAACTCAATAAAAAATGATAAAAAAACCTAGGACAAAAGTATTAATTATTGACGATAATTATTCGATACTAGAGTATCTAAAAACAATACTTTCTAGATATAATTTTGAGATAAAAACTAGTAGTAACGGATATGAAGGTTTAACGGATGTTGCAGAGTTTAAGCCAGATATCATAATTCTAGATTTGATGATGCCAAATATTGACGGTATTCAGATGCTGCAGCTTAAAAAAGTACTAAATGATATTAAAGATATACCAGTAATAGTTATTAGCGCAAATGCCGGAAGAAATAATGTAATGGCAGCAATGGAAGCTGGTGCTGATAGGGTTTTATCAAAACCGATAAATGTTAAGCAGTTAAAATCGGTAGTAGATGAAGTTTTGGGAGGTAATTTTTTTGAATTAAAGATAAACTCTGTCCCCGAAGTAACTAATGATATTATTGATGAGGAGGGAAGTTCAGTTTTAAGAGAAAAATTCGAAGAATTCAGGCAAGACTTAATTCGTGCAATAAAAAATAGAGACTCAGCATCAATTAAAAGAATTGCTTCCATACTTAAAGAGTACGCTAAAGATTTTGCAGATATTGAGAGGTATAATTTATTAAAAGACCTAAATGAGAAAGATTATGAAAGGCCAAGTGATTGGATGTTTGCAGAATTAAAGGTAAAGGAATTAACACAAAATTTGAATGAATTAGTATAAAAATTTACTAAATAAAACCCTTGAAAAAATGTTTATAATTATTGGAGCACTTGTTGTATTGGTAAGTTTGGTCGTTGGCTTTATGATGGCAGGCGGACACTTGGCTGTGTTATTTCAACCGTCTGAGTTTATAACGATTGGAGGTGCCGCAATTGGCAGTTTATTAATATCAGCATCCATTGATGATATTAAAAATATTATTGCTGCTATACCTAAGGCAATTATGCACAAAGATCATTCAAAGGAAGAGAACTTATCACTTCTTAAAGCTCTTTATGAGCTTTTTCTTGTGGCCCAAAGAGATGGTTTGCTCGCAATTGAAAAACACATTGAAAAACCTGAAGAAAGTGATGTCCTTATGCAGGATGAAAAGCTTGTTAAGAATACAACAGCTATTACATTCTTATGTGATACATTAAAAGTAATGCTTTCAGGAGGTGTACCGCCTCATGAAGTTGAAGCATTAATGGATATTGAAATTCAAACATATAAAACTGAAACACACCCAACTCATGCATTAATTAGTAAACTTGGCGATGCTTTCCCTGCCCTCGGAATTGTTGCGGCAGTTTTAGGTATTATTGTTACAATGGGAAGTATTAACGATGGCGCCGAAGCAGTAGGACATCATGTTGCTGCAGCATTGGTTGGTACTTTTTTAGGGGTACTTTTATCATACGGATTTGTAGGACCTCTGGCAACAAATATTGAACATATGATTGATGGCGAAATTAGATACTTAGAAACAATTAAAGAATGTGTTATTTCCTATGCAAAAGGAAATCCTCCAATTGTTGCCGTTGAGGTTGGAAGAAGAACATTAAATTCACATAGCAGACCAACATTCTCAGAGCTGGAAAATTATTTAAGAGGAAA
>CAYXXW010000001.1:0-12723 GCA_964469115.1 uncultured Melioribacteraceae bacterium | reverse complement strand
TAAATTCACATAGCAGACCAACATTCTCAGAGCTGGAAAATTATTTAAGAGGAAAAACTGAATAATGGCAGATCAAGATAACGATCGACCTATTATAATAAAAAAAGTAGTTCAAGGCGGACATGGACATCATGGCGGTGCTTGGAAAGTTGCTTATGCAGATTTTGTGACTGCAATGATGGCTCTTTTTATAGTTTTATGGATTTTAGGTCAAGATGATTCAATTAAAGCCAATATAGCTCATTACTTTAATGATCCAATTGGATTTGGTGATGGAAAAGGACCAAGTGTGATAGATGGAGCAGGGAATAAAATCATCGCTCCTAAAATCCTTACCGATTTAGAGCAAAAAGAGGTTGAGCGAGAGCGACTTGAACAAATGGGCGAAAATTTGGTTAATAACCTGATAGATCAAGATTTTAAAAACTTAGTAGACCAAATGGATATTGAGGTTACAGATGAAGGCTTACGAATTGAAATTATGGAATCTAATAATGATGCGTTTTTTGAAGTTGGTACAGCATCACTAAAAAAATCTGCGAAAAAAATGCTTACGGTAATTGGGAAGCAAGTTGCACAACTAGATAATAAGATAGTTGTTGAAGGTCATACTGATTCTAGACCTTTTTCAAACGGATTAAACGGATATTCAAATTACGAGTTAAGTGCAGATAGAGCAAATTCAGCAAGACGTATATTGATAGAAAGCGGACTTGAGTCAGATCAGATTGAAGAGATAAGAGGGTATGCTGATAATAGATTAAGGAATGCTGAAAATCCATTCGATGTAGTAAATAGAAGAATTAGTATTATTGTTAAATACAGCTACTAAAATTAATCTAGTCCTCAAATTTATCAATTCTGGAAAAATTTGTAAAAATTGCATACCTTAAGTCGTTAACAAAAAATTAATAATTTATTTATTATTTCTTAATTAAATGAACAGTGAAGATAAAATATTAATTGTAGAAGATGAGGAAGATTCTAGGTTTATTTATGAGAGACTTCTTACCAAGAGCGGTTATGATATTAAAACTGCCGAAAATGGTGATGAAGCTTTACAGATAATAGATGAATATAAACCAAAAGTTATTCTTGCCGATTGGACAATGCCTAAGTTAAACGGCATAGAACTTTGTAATATCATAAAGAAAAAAGAAGAATATAAACTAATTTATTTTATTTTACTTACCGCAAGAACCTCGCTTAAAGATAGAGTTGAAGGACTAGATACCGGCGCTGATGATTATCTGGTAAAACCAATAGATAATCAAGAACTTGTTGCACGGATAAGAGCCGGACTGAGAATTCATAATCTTCAGAACGAATTAAAAAGTATTGAACATAATAAAGCAATAGTTGAACTAGCTTGTACAATTGGTCATCAAATAAATAATCCATTAAGTAGTTTGAAAATGTCAATTGAATCATTAAAAGACGAAATAGATACTAAAAAAGATGGAGTTGATGAGGATTTATTTGTTATAGAAGAATCATTAAAAAGAATACAAGAATTTGTAAAAGCACTTCAAAAATTACAGAGTCCGGAAATTATGAACTATGCATTAGATAATAAAATGCTGAAAATTTAGAATAAGACTTTGTAACTAAAAAGATAAAATTTTACCCATTTTGCTTCTAAACTATTAAGTAATCTAGCCGATTATTGATTTAGGAGTATTATGTTAGATCGAATTTTGAATATCAACCCTCAAGATAAATATAAGAGCGGTATCAAGGTGCCGTCAGTAAATTCTTATATTGTAAATAGATATGATAAGGAAAAACAGAATTCCAAAGACTCAGCTTTATTCTCACCCTTGGCAAAACTCCTATCAAAAATCAATTGGAAGATTCTTAATATTGAATATCCGACAAATGATGAAATTCTATTTCACTTTTTAGTTAATGATTTTGAATTTATTACTCTAATTGATTATAACGAAATTTACACGGAACCTTTTCAGCAGTTTACAATCTACCGTAATGGTGAATCCTTCGGAAAAGGTATTCAATATGAAGTAAAGCTTAAAGTTGAAAAGGATGATATAAGCATATTAAATAAAGCAGATCCTATAAATACAGACGGAATATCAACAATTTTTGATAGAATTAAAGAACTTAATTACGCTAATAGTAACATAACAGATCTAGCAATATTGAGGGAGTTTATTAGCGGTGTACAAAAAGAAGTTAATCAAGAGCTAAACTATATTCTTAAGGTAATTTTCACATTTATTTCTACTAGAAGCAAAAACAGAATTAAAACTCAAATAAATTTAAAATCACAAAAAAATAATCCGATTATTATGCAGAAAGTTGTTATAAATAATACGGAAAAACTTGGAACGTAAAACAACCATCGATCAGTCATTCTTAGATCTCGATATTATCAATAAATTCGAATCATTTGAAGATTATCCTAATACAAAACCTGTTGTATTGTCTAATTCAAATGGTTTCGTGTTTTATGCCAATTCTTCATTTACAAAATATTATGGAATTAAGAATGGGGATAATTTATTTGATTTCAATTCCGAACCAAGTTTTTCAAATTTATTTAATCAGTTAACAGTAAATAATATTAATAGTTTTTGCAGCGATCTTCTCATTGAAAAAGAAGATGATTATTTTGAAAGTTACCTGCTAAGTATTGAAAAAGTAAAAATAAATAATGAAGATTTATTTATTGCTTATATCGATTCTCATAATAACAGAAAAAAGCTCACTCAAAAATTTAATACTTATAACCAAGCATTAGAATCTGTAAACGTTGCTGTATTAATTGCAGATAAAACGGGTAATGTAAAATATATCTCCCAATCATTTGAAAAGTTTTTTAACATCCGGATTGAAGAGGTTTATAATAAGAATTTGATTCATTCATTTAAGAAACATTTATCAGAACTTGAACTGAATGATTTAGACTTTGCAATTGTAGAAAAGAAAAATTGGGTAAAAGTTATTTCTGAATATGACAGTGATGGAAATGTAAACTATAAAGAAATTAGACTAAATATAATTCAAGATAATATTGAAAACACAATAAATTATATTATTACAGCAAATGATATTACTAAGCACATTAAACAGACGCGTTTAATTAAACAATCTGAACAGCGCCAAAAATCAATAATCAACAATATTTCAGATCCAATTTTAATCTTGCATAAAGAAAAGGGCGATTTGATTATTGAAAGTGCCAATAGCAGTTTTTATAAAGAAATACTGGTTAATAAAAACGAAACTCAAGATCATTCACTTCTTGAAGTTGTTAATCCGGTGCTGCACTCAATAATTCATGAGGCAATTATAAATTTAGAAGATTCTAATAGAGTTCATTCCCCATTTCATTATACAGCAGCTAAAAATAAAAAAAGATTTTTAGGTAAAATTACTTACACTGATGATCAGTATGACAATGACCGTTTATATATTGTAAATATGAGTGATATTACTGAACAATTGGAGATTGAGCGCAAACTGAGAGAAGCATACAATAAAGAGATGAGCCTTAATAAACTTAAGTCAACCTTCCTTGCAAATATGTCGCATGAAATTAGAACACCGCTTAATGCTATTGTTGGATATTCGGACTTACTAGAAGATGATGTTAAATCGATGAATTATGAATCTTCTTCTAAAATGACAGGTTTCTTAAAAGATGGCGTTAACAGATTATTAAAGTTGGTTGATAATATAGTTGAAGTTTCTTTGCTGGAATCGGGTAATCAAGAAATTGAATTAGACAGGGTAAATTTAAACTACATTGTAAATGCTAATGAAAAAGTATGGAAAGAACAAGCAGGATTAAAAAATATAAAGGTTTACTTCCAACTTAGTGAAAGCAGTTTACACATTGAAGCAAACGAAGAAAAGCTAGAAAGAGCAATTAAAGAACTTGTAGATAATGCTATTAAGTATAATAAAGAGCAGGGCAAAGTAATTTTATCTACATATGAAGAAAAAGAAGAAATACATCTTCAAATTTCAGACACTGGAATAGGAATTGAGAAAGATAGTCTCTGTAAAATATTCCAATTGTTTGAACAAGTTGAAGGAACCAGTTACACAAGAAAATATGAGGGAGCCGGACTCGGTTTATCCCTTGCCAATAAGTTAGTATCTTTTATGAACGGTAAGATGCATATTGCAAGTCAGCCGAATCAAGGTACACTAATCACAATTACATTCCCCAAAGCATAAAATCCACTTAATTTTTCATCCTTAATTTCATCAAATAATATTTGATTTGATAAAGGATAATAATGTATGTTTATAGTTACAAAAAGTTGATTTTAACCATATTACATTTATTGCATGAAAAAAAGTATTGTCCTCTGGATATTAGCTTTCCTTATTACAATAGTTACCGCAATTTATCAGAGAATGACTGGTCCGACATATCCGATAAAAGGAACTATTCAGTTAGCCGAAAATGTTGTAAATTATAAATTAGCAAGAACGCACGGCGGTGTTACCGATCATGAAATAATTATTAATGTTAATGATAGTAATATTGCCGGAAACGTTTATTACAGAAGGTACAAAACTGATGATGAATGGATTGCGCTTGAGTTAAAATATGAGAAAGAAGAGTTAAAAACGTTTCTCCCTTATCAACCGCCTGCTGGAAAATTAGAATATTATGTTGAATTGAGTTACAAAAACGAAACTAAAAAATTCCCATCAGATCAAAAAGTTGTAATAAGATTTAAGGGCGACGTTCCTATTTGGGTATTAATACCCCATATACTCGCTATGTTTGGAGGTATGATGCTTTCAAATAGAACAGGCCTTGAGTTTTTCAACAAAGGTAAAAATATTAAAAAGCTTACTTACTGGACTTTAGGCTTTTTAATTGTTGGGGGCTTCTTTCTTGGTCCAATTATGCAAAAATATGCCTTTGGCGAATTCTGGACAGGTTTTCCATTCGGTTACGATTTAACTGATAATAAAACTTTAATTGCAATTGTTGGATGGTTAATTGCTCTTTACATGTATAGTAAAAGTAAATCACCAAAAAAATGGTCATTGTTTGGTTCTTTGCTGCTTATGATCATATATTTAATCCCTCATAGTGTTATGGGCTCTGAACTTGATTATAACAAATTAGATAAAGAAAAAAACAAAATTGAAAATGTTCTTAAAGAATAAGAGGTAAAAATGAAATCTGTAAGATTTATTGTTGTTTCACTGTTTGTAATGAGCACAATATTTGCTCAAGATTCAAGTCAAACTTTCTTATCGCTCCGTAATACTGGCGTTGAAGCTTTTCAAAATACACACCCAGAGTATGATGGGCGGGGCACAATTGTCTTAGTACTTGATACAGGCGTTGATATGGGAGTTGAAGGTTTAATAACAACCTCAACGGGAGAAGTAAAGGTTATTGATGTACAAGATTTTACTGGTCAAGGCGATACTCCTTTTTATGAAGCTGAAATTGATGAGCAGAATGATACTCTCTACTTTATCAATGAAGATAAAAATCTTAAGGTTGCCGGTGCTGATAAACTTTCTTTAAAGCCGGTAAATGATGAATATTTTATTGGTGTATTAAAAGAATCCCTTTGGAAAAATTCCGGTTCCGGTGCTACCGATATAAACGGTAATGGTACCAAAGAAGATTTATTCCAATTTGTTACTTTCCAAACCAAAGATTCAGAAGGCAATTACTGGGTTGTATTTTTAGATCTTGATTCAGATGGAAATTTAACTGATGAAAAACCGTTAAGAAATTACAAAGAAAAATTTGATTTGTTTGTTATTCCAAATAAGGATGGATTGTCACCGTTTACAATGGCTTTAAACATTTTCCCGGAAGAGAATATGGTCTCATTCTATTTTGATGATGGATCTCACGGAACCCACTGCGCAGGAATTTCAGCGGGCAATAGAATTGGCGATAATGAACTTTATGGTGTTGCTCCCGGTGCCAAAGTAATGGGATTAAAGCTAGGTAATAACAACTATGCCGGCGGTGCAACAGTTGCAGAAAGTATGAAAAAAGCATATTTGTATGCCGATAAAATTTCTAAGGAAAGAGAGGAGCCATGCATAATAAATATGAGTTTTGGTGTCGGTTCTGAAATTGAAGGGCAAGCCGATATTGAATTGTTCCTTGATGATTTGGTAAAAGACAATCCGTATTTATATATAGCTACTTCAAATGGGAACAACGGTCCCGGAATTTCTACTAGCGGAATGCCATCAGCATTAGATGCAATCTTTTCTACCGGAGCAGTTTTAGCTAAAGAAGTCGGAAATGATCTCTATGGGACAACTCTTGATAGAGATATTATTCTTCATTTTAGCTCTAGAGGCGGAGAGGTTTCCAAGCCTGATGTTGTTGCTCCAGGAGCTTGTGTCTCAACCGTACCTAATTTTAGTCGCGGTGATGTGTTTTGGGGAACATCAATGGCTTCTCCTTATTCTGCAGGAGTAATGTCAGTATTGCTGGGTGCAGCAAAAGTTGAGTTTCCCGATATTAAAATTCCATCTCGATTGCTGTATAAAATTTTAAGAGAAAGTGCAACTCCAATGGAAGGTTATGCTTGTATTGATCAAGGAGGCGGTTTAATAAACATTGAAAATGCATATAATCTTTTAAAGGAATATATTAGAAAAGGTGAGCTTAATAAGTTTGAGACCTATTCAATTACTTCCTTTGCCCCCAATATGCCCAATAGTATGGCTCCAAATCTCTACATTAGAGATGCAGGTTATCTAGATGGAACTGAAACTTTTTCTTACAGAATTAAGAGAGATAACTTTAATAAAGAAAATAAGTTTTACAGAATTTACAATCTTAAATCAAACAAAGACTGGTTAAAAGTAATTCAGAAAAAAATTCATATAAGAAATGATCAGACAGCAAATTTTAATGTGCGGATTGATGAATCCATTTTAAATAAACCGGGACTTTATAATGCAAGGATTGATGCAGTAAGAGCTGATAAAACGATGATGCCGGAATTCAATATGATGGCTACTTTTGTTGTCCCTTATCAATTTAATACTGATAATGATTATAGGCTTTCATTTGAAAATGAAACTGTAGCTCCGGGAATGCATAAAAGATATTTCTTAAGAATTCCAAACGGTACTTCTAACTTAAATATTTCAGTTGCATCAGATAAAAATGATTTTACTTTTGTAAGATACTATCTGCATGACCCGGATGGAACCGAAAAACTGTTCGGATACTTGAATGCGAAATCTGATGATAATGAAAGAACAAATTATATCCAAGATTTAGAACCGGGCGTTTATGAGTTTGTAATTTTAGGTCAATTTACAGCTGATAAAGAATCAACATATGATCTTGATTTTAAAATTGATGGGATAAATATTATCGGTCATTCAATTAATAATGATGGAACGGTAAAGGTTGCAAACTACTTTACAGAATCAAATAATTATAATCTCAGCGGTAAGGTGCTTGGCTATCAAAAATCTTATAATGTAAATATGGATGGTGAAAAAACACATAGCTTCCAAACTAAACTTAATGTAGGTGAATCTAAAAAAACTTTTGAATTATCGCTTTCAAAAGAAGATTTTAATAAAGTAACAGATTTTGCATTAATGATTTATGATAAAAATGGGGAGTCGGTTGCATCGGGCGGATTTGCAAATAGGAAAGAATCAATTACAGTTAAAAAGAAAAATAAAGAAGAGGTTGAAGAATATGAGTTTTTGATGATTCCGGCTTTTGCAAATGCTCCAAGTAAGCTGAAAGTAAATTTAACCGAAAAAACATATTTTGATGATGCAAATGAAATTACAGTGAAGAGTGGAAGAAACAGCAGTATTACTATGTATCCAAACATTATATATGAATTAAATTGTGATTACAAACTTCCTGAAGTAACTATTCCAGAAGAACATAATTATTTTGGCGAACTATCTTTTACATCCGGCAAGACAAAGGATGTTGAATTTACAAAGACACTAAATATTAATAAATAAGGAAATATATTATGAGTGAACACGATTCAACAAAAGCATCAATCGGTTTACCGGATAATGCATACTCTGAGCTGAAACCAGGTGAAGAATATGTCCCAATAATGTCTCCCACAAAAGAATATCCGGAAATTACTTTCTGGTCAGTTTCTTGGGGACTTGTAATGGCGGTATTATTCTCAGCAGCAGCTGCGTATCTTGGATTAAAAATAGGCCAAGTATTTGAGGCTGCAATACCAATTGCAATTATTGCTGTTGGCTTATCAACTTTATTGAGAAGAAAAAATGCACTTGGCGAAAATGTAATTATTCAATCTATTGGTGCAACTAGCGGAACCATAGTTGCTGGTGCAATTTTTACAATTCCAGCATTATACATTCTTGAACTAGAAGTTCAATTCATCCAAGTATTTTTTGCTTCTCTATTCGGCGGGTTTCTTGGCATTTTATTTTTAGTCCCATTCAGAAAATATTTTGTGCAAGAAATGCATGGTAAGTTTCCATTCCCAGAAGCAACCGCTACAACGGAAGTTTTGGTAGCCGGTGAAAAAGGAGGCAACCAAGCTTTTGTTTTAGTCATAAGCGGTATTATAGGTGGACTTTACGATTTTGTTGTTGCTACTTTTGGCTGGTGGAGCGAAGTGTTTACTACCAGAGTTGTTGAAGTTGGGCAGACTTTAGCAAGTAAGTTTAAATTGGTATTTTCTCTTAACACAAGTGCTGCAATTCTGGGGTTAGGTTATATTGTTGGATTAAAATACACTGCAATTATTGCTGCCGGCTCTTTTGTTTCTTGGTATGTAATTATTCCTGTAGTTGCGTATTTGGGAGAATTCATTACTGTCCCAATTGGTGCTAATGTTGAATTAATAATCAAAAATATGTCGCCCGAACAGATTTTTGGTAATTATGTTAGGCATATAGGAATTGGCGGAATTGCAATGGCAGGATTAATTGGAATTGTTAAGTCGTCCGGGATAATTAAAACATCATTTGTACTTGGTTATAATGAAATATTCGGAAAGAAAACCAACAAAGAAGAAAGATTAAGAACGCAAATAGATATTCCAATGGGAATTATTGCCGGCGGAATAGTTCTAACTGCAATTCTAATATTAATATTCTTTTTATTTGGGGTTGTTGATAATTTACTTTTAGCATTGGTCGGCTTAGCAATAGTGATGATAATATCATTTTTATTTACAACTGTTGCAGCAACGGCAATTGCTATTGTTGGTACAAACCCAGTTTCCGGTATGACCTTAATGACGTTGATATTGTCTTCAGTAGTTTTGGTTTCAGTCGGTCTCTCCGGAACAGCCGGAATGATATCTGCTTTGATTATTGGTGGTGTTGTTTGTACTGCATTATCTCAAGCCGGTGCATTTGTTACAGATCTTAAAATAGGTTACTGGCTTGGATCATCTCCATATAAACAAGAGAAGTGGAAATTTTTAGGAACTGCAGTTTCGGCAGCAACTGTTGCCTGGATAATTATGGTCTTGAATGAGACCTACGGATTCAAAGGCGAAGGAGCTTTAGTTGCACCACAGGCAAATGCAATGGCAGCAGTTATTCAGCCTTTAATGTCAAATCAGCCTGCTCCTTGGATGTTATATCTTGGCGGTGCGTTTATGGCGCTGATTTTAACAATGATTAATGTTCCGGCACTTGCTTTCGCACTTGGAATGTATTTGCCGCTTCAATTGAATACCCCGCTTTTAGTTGGTGGTTTAATAGCATATTTCGTCACATCAAGAACAAAAGATGAAGCATTGAATAAAGCAAGAAGAGAAAGGGGAACATTGATTGCTTCTGGATTTATTGCCGGTGGAGCTTTAATGGGTGTGCTTAGTGCCATCTTGCGATACCTTGGCTACAATTGGGTAAATATGGAATGGTTTGAATCACACTCTGCTGAAATGCTCGGCTTAGTAATGTTTCTTTTAATTTCAGTCTATATGATTTGGGATACTTTAAAAGCAAAAATAGAAGATTAATATAATTCTGTAGGGGCAAGTCTTGACTTGCTCCTACAAAACATAATTAGTAAAGACAATCCAATCTGCCATAATAAAGTCGTTTCAATTTAAGTCTTTGTTTTTCTCATAAATCAAATATCTCCATTATCATTAATTTTTGTACTAAATAATTTATCTTTAGGATAAAGATATATGAATTAGAAATAGGTAAATAAATGGTCACTTGCGAAGAATCAAGAAAGTTTTTCCCCCACATTAAAACCGGATTAAAATATTTTAATCATGCTTCGGTTGGACCAATCTCTTCAATAGTTAAAGAAAAAGTTGATGAATATCTTTTTGAACGCTCAGAGGGTGTGGTAGAAAATTATTTTGAAACTGAAACGCAAGTAAAAAGGGCAAAGGAAAGACTATCAAGATTGCTAAATGCTGATACTGAAAATATTGCATGGATAGATAATGTCTCCAATGGGTTGAATGTTTTAGCAAATGGTATGAGTTGGAAAAATGGAGATGAAATTATTCTAAATGATTTAGAATTCCCCTCCAATGTGTATCCTTTTCTAAATTTACAAAAACAAGGGGTTGAAGTTAAATTTGCAAAGTCTGAAGATGGAATTATAGATTTGCCACAAATTGAAAAATTATCCTCAAACAGAACAAAATTAATTTCAATTAGTTTGGTTCAATTTTTAGCAGGTTATAGAGCAGATGTTAAATCAATTGGAGAGTTTTGTAAAAAGAATAACATTATTTTTTGTGTTGATGGTATTCAAGGTGTAGGGGTTGTTCATGTTGATGTTAAGGATTGTAATATTGATTTTTTTGTTGGAGGTTCCCAAAAATGGTTAATGGGCCTTCAAGGATTATCTTACTTTTATATTTCTAATAAACTTCTTGATCAAATTGAGCAAAAGTTTGTTGGGTGGACCTCGGTTAAAAACGCTTGGAATCTGTTGGACTATGATTTGGATTTATTGGACTCCGCTGAAAGATTTCAGAATGGTACTACTTCAAGAATTGGTATAGTTGCTCTTGATGCATCTTTAAGTTTATTTGAAGAAATTGGTTTAGATATAATTGAATTACAAAATCTTGATAATTCAGAATATTTGATTGATAAATTAAGTGAGAAGGGTTTTCAATTATTATTAAAGAATGTTGATAGAAAAAACTTATCGGGTATAGTTACCTTCAAAAATAAAAATGGAGAAGCAATTTTTAATGAACTTAAGCTGAGGAATATTATTGTTTCCTTAAGGGAAGGAATGATTAGAATTTCGCCACATTTTTATAATAATAAAGAAGATTTAGATTATTTGATTACTCAATTAAATGATTTAAAATAAGTTTATTAATATCACTAGAATATAAAATCAAATCCCCAGCGGAAAAGTGCAATTGCAATTAATAGTGCTCCTTCTAACTTGGATATTTTCCAACCTGTGCGCATCATAATCATAATTATTATTAGTGTTACTGTTAACAATATCAGACTAGTATATTCTTCACTTGCTAATGTCAAAGGTTTTATTATTGAGGCAGTTCCTAGAACACCCAGCATATTAAATAAGTCGCTGCCAATAAGGTTACCTGCAGAAATACCGTGCATGTTTTTCTTTACGGCAACAATTGATGTTGCTAGTTCCGGCATCGAGGTTCCTGCTGCAACTATAGTAATTCCAATCATCCATTCCGAAACACCAAAAACACGGGCAATGTTAGAAGCCGAATCGACTAGATAATTTGCGCTTGTAATAATTATAGCGACTCCCAAAATAAATTTAGGTATATCAATAAATTTTAATTCACCACTGGGAATTTCTTCGGAAGGTTCTTCCTTTTGTCTTATTAGCACTATTATATAGATAACTAATGTCAATAACAACATAGATCCTTCAATGAGAGAAAGAGTTAAATCTCTATAAAATATTAGAAGTAATATTCCAGTTGCTAAAAGAAGAGAACCATCTCGCTTGAGAAGAAGATTTGAAACTTTAATTGGACTCATTAGTGCAACGATACCGAGAATGATTCCTAGATTAAAAATATTTGATCCAATTACATTGCCAACTGAAATTGCAGGTTGATCACGCAAAGCAGCGGAAACTGTTACTGCAAATTCTGGCGCTGAAGTAGCCATTGCTACAACTGTTAGTCCGATCACCAAATCAGAAAGCCCAAGTTTGCGAGCAATTTTGGAAGCAGAATCAACAACCCAAACAGCTCCGCTCCACAGTCCGAATACAGTTATAATTAAGATCAGAATATCTAGTAAGATAACCAAACACCAAAATTATTGAATAGTAAGTAGTAAGATATAATTAAAAAAGGATTTAGTAAAATATGATATGCTAATAAACTGAGAAGATAAAGATTAATAAAACAATATGAAGTATTGCTAAAAAGCTAATAAAAACTTTTTGCTTTTTCTTACGATTAAAGTGTTTTTCATCCTCTTCAAGTAAATTGTGATTTATATAATCTCCCTTAGAGGGGTCCCAAAATTCATTTTTAAAAGGATTTTCGATAAAATTTTTCATTCGAATAAAATTCAGTTAACAAGTAAATTATAATATAGTGCAATTAATGAGATTTTTAAAGAATTAAATAAAAAAGAATTCTAGTTGTGATTTAACTCACAGTTCATATATTTTGCTGAAAATGAAGAATTTGAGTGATTTTTGAAGTTTTTAGAAATGATTAGTGACAAAATGACAAAAATTAGGAGAAATCTTTAATTAATTAAGATTTCCCCTAAAATTTTAAT